>NZ_CP087131.1:1808411-2109813 GCF_020911865.1 Chryseobacterium sp. C-71 | reverse complement strand
TTTGTCCGGCAACCGTATTGTGCGTAGATTGAATAAAAAACGTTGGGGTTAGAAATTCTTCATTATTTTCAAGAACATTTTTTAAAAACTTTTCAGAATCCTGAGAGCAACCCATTCCTGTTCCGACGATGATGGCATCGGGTTTTTCGATTCCAGCTTCCTGTAAAGCTTTTGTGGAAGCTACTGAACTCATTTTTACCGTTTTAGACATTCTTCTGCTCATTGCTGGCGGAATGAATTCTTTGTAATTCGGCTCAATCGCTTTTAAAACCTGAACAGAATTTTCAGGCTTTAAATTGTCAAAAAAGTTTTCGTTTAAAGTGTCCTGAACCGAGATGCAGGCAGCACTGTTGATGTAAACTGCACTCATTATTTAGAAAAAATTAAAGTTGAACAGTTTCCTCCAAATCCAAATGAATTGGAAAGTACGTGATTGATGTTTTTCTCTTTCAGTTCGGTAACCGGCGTCAAATCAAATTCTTCCATTTTAGTTTTGAAATTTAAATTTGGAAAAATCACATTGTTCCGCATTGCTAAAATCGAGTAAACCGCCTCAATTCCAGCCGCAGCTGCCAAAGTATGACCTGTGAACGCTTTCGTTGAACTGAATTCCGGAACCTGATTTTCGCCAAAAATCCGAATCATTGCAATGCCTTCAGACAAGTCATTATTCGGAGTTGCAGTTCCGTGAACGTTGATGTAATCAATGTTTTCTTTATTTAAACCTGAAACTTTCAATGCTTTTTCCATTGCCAAGTAAGCACCTTGTCCGTTTTCCGAAGAAGCGGTTTGGTGGTGCGCATCGTTGGCGTTTCCGTAACCTGAAAGATAGGCGAGTACTTTTTTATTTTCTTTTTTTACAACTTCATCAGATTCCAAAACTAGGAAAGCGGCTGCTTCGCCTAAGTTTAGACCTTTTCTGTCGTTGTCAAAAGGCGTGTTGTAAGAATCGGTGAGAATCATCAGCGTATTAAATCCATTCAAAGTAAACTTCGAAAGCGAATCTGTTCCGCCAACAATCACACGGTCCAGAACGCCGTTTTTGATAAGTTTTGCGCCTATCATAATCGCATTGGCTGCAGACGAACAGGCTGTGCTGATGGTAGAAACCATTCCTTTCAGACCCAACAGTTCTGCAATTGCCAAAGATGAATTTCCGGCATCGTGTGAATCAATATATTTTTGTTTTTCAGGGAAATCTTCGTAGGTGTAGAAATATTTTTCGGTGATATCCATTCCGCCCACGCTTGTGGAGGAGATGAGTCCGGTTTTATATTCGTTGATATCCGAAATTCCGGCACTTTCTACAGCTTCTTTTGCAGCGACCATTCCCAACAAAGCAGTTCTTGTTAAATTGTTGTCTTCAAGTAGCTGAAGTTTCTGTGCAAGCTCTTCATTAGACAATTTTATCTCGCCTGTTTTGATGCTTCCGGCGTGGCGTGTTTCAAACAATTCGATGTCTGAAATGCCGTGTTTTCCGGTCGTCAGCGAAATAAAATTTTCCTCAACATTGTTACCAATGGAGGAAATGATGCCCATTCCTGTAATGGCAATTTTTTGACTCATTGATTTGAATTCTTTTTAACGCAAAGAGCGCAAAGATTTTTTATAATAATTCTGTTTTTAAGTCCGCAAAGGCGTTTCACTCAGCCAAGAAAATACAATTGGTGTTCGTTGCTGAGCAAAGAGCCGTTGAGAACGAAAAATATTTTCAATTTTTTAACAATGACTTAGAGAACTTAGTGTTCAAAATAAAAAGAATTATTTTGTTCTGTTTTCTTCGATGTATTTTGCCATCACTTCGATGGACTGGAAGATTTCTTTCCCTTTTTTCGGGTCAGATAATTTGATTCCGTAGTCTTTATCGAGAAGTACGATTAATTCCAGCGCGTCGATAGAATCCAAACCAAGACCGCCACCGAAAAGTGGGTCTGTATCTTTGATTTCTTCTACTGCAACATCCTCAAGATTAAGAACTTCTATGATTTTGTTTTTTAATTCTAATTTTAAATCTTCCATAAATAAATTTCATTTATAATGTACCAATGTATAAGTTTAGCAATTTACCAATTATGTTTAAGGTGTTTAATTATTGATAAACTTTTACATTGTTAAATTGTTATATTACAAAGTCAGCAAATATACAAAAGCTTTGTAACTTTCCTGATACAGTTCGACCCAGCCACATAAAACTTTTTCAGCTTTCCCTGATTGCAGAATCTGTGCCACGTATGAATTCAAAAATTCTTCATCGAATTCATCCAATACGAAAAACGCATTTTCGGTCTGCATTTTATGTTTAATGCTAATTTCGCCAACACAAATATTCGGCAAAGTGTACACAAAAACAGCAGGACTCGGGAAATAATTTTCCTGAGAATTGATGCTTTCCTGATATTTAAAATCGGTATCGAGGCTTGAGGATTTGTTGGCGAAAACCAAAGCTGTTTTGCTGTGGTTGTCATTTTTCAGAATCATTTCGGAAGCTAGAAATGCAAGTTTGCTGAGATTATCCATTTTATGAAATTTCGGATAATTAAGTTCTAAATTTTTATATGCTTCTTTAGCAAAGTCTGAGAAAGAAGATAATTCCGATTCGAAAATGATTTTATGATTAAGAATAATCTGAGCATTTTCAATAGTGCAAACGTGAAGTTTTTTCATTTACTGGTGTATCTATTAGGCAGTATGTCAATATTGATTTTTGAAGGGTTAATTTTCAAGGCTATAGACTAGAAGATTTTATTTTAATAAATGAGATTTATCATCTAATAAATAACTTACAAGAATGTAGATGAATTTTCATAGTTTAGCTTCTTTTCTCAACACTCCATGTTTTTATTTCTTTAGCTTCTTTACATGTAAATTAACACTGGGTTTTAAAACATTAAAAATGATTATCTTCTTTTGTAAAATAACAAAAATTCTCAATTTCTATTATTCTCAATTCTACTAAACAAAAAAAAGTTTTTTTTAGTCCGGAATGACGGTAAACCACCACACTAAACTGTTTCAATTTTATGTTTAGAGTAGGTTATGTGTAAATCTCCATATTGTGGCTATGGTGCTTCATCCCCTTCAGCAAATTATAAAAAGAAGTAGTATCAAAGTGATATTTTTAAGTTTTTTAATATCAATAAAAAAACTTAATACTAATCGAATTTTAAATAAATTTATAATTTTTAAATCTTAAAAAGAATCATATTCAAAAGTTGCTTTGCTTCCAAAATTTCCATTACTTGAGCCAATTTTATTTGGCAATCCATTTAAACTTATATCAGTTTCGTAATTAAAATAATAATTTGAAAATAATGACTGTAGTACATAAGTTGTTAAGCCATTTTTTGCATTTTTTGAAAAATAATCGACACTATACTCGCTATTTTCAAGACTTAAGTGTGCTAAGTAGGCTTGGAATTCTATCGGAAATGTAGAATAAGGGTTAATTATCGAATTATTGTAAGTATATAATCTTGTAAAGTATGCATAAGATTCAGCATTAATCACTCCTGTAGCTTTACTATATTGTCCTGTAATAAAAGTTGCTTTTGTTACGTTTTCACCAGAAAATTCTAATTCCGTTATATTACAGTTATTTAGAGTGTCGTTTATATAATCTTGTGGTGTATTATAAGTGGTTCTGATAAGACGATATATTTTAGAATTTTTATACTGAACAGTGTAACTTGTGTTTAGCAAGAAATTGCCATTTGTATCTTTGTGTAGATATACAATTTCTGAAAGCAAATTGTTGTTATATTTAAATTGTGCTTCATAATAATTAATAGAGGAGGAATTAGAAATTGATATTTTATCAATTTTACCCATTGAGTTATAGGTTACCGAGTGTATAGTCGCATTGTAATTGTTATTGTAACTAGTATTCCATAAAACTATTTTGCCATTAGAATTTTGAAAGTAATGTGTAGGATTATTATCAGTAGATTTAATAAATTTCAATATTTTATTGGAATTCTGAGTAGGATTCTGCAAACTAGTATTGGTTGGAGTTGTTTGTACTTCATCTCCATTTGAACACGAATTATTGAAAAAGACAATAAAAGCCAATAACAAAAATGTGAAAATTTTAGAATTCATAGAAATTTTTATTATAGACAAATATATTCAAAAGTTTGTATAACCCCATTAAAAATAGAATTTTCCTTAACATAAAATATAAGAATTTTGTAATAGTTAATGATTTAGAAATAAACTTTTTATAAAGATTCAATTTCTAATACTATCGCCGCATTGCACCCGCCAAAACCAGAAGCCGTTTTCAAGATATATTTGATTTCTGCCGACTGATTTTCTTTGATAATATTCAAATCTTTCGAAACGCCCATTTCTTCAAAGTTTTTGGACGGAATTAAAATATTGTTCAAAGCAGATTCCATTGAAATAATACTTTCCAGCAAACCTGATGCGCCTAAACAATGTCCGTAATATCCTTTCATACTGTTGAGAGGAACATTTTGCAAATCCATTCGGTTGAAGGCGATGGCTTCCATCTCGTCGTTGTAAAGGGTTGCCGTTCCGTGAGCGGAAATAAAATCGATTTGTTCGGATGAAACTTTTGCTTCTTTCATTGCATTTTGAACGCTCGCAAATAATCCGTCGCCGGTTCTCGATGGTCCGGAAATATGGTTGGCATCATTAATTGCTGAGTCGCCCAGAATTTTAAACTTAAATTTTTCATTCGCTGATGGGGTAGAAGTGATGTAAGCTATAGCGGTCGCTTCTCCCAAATTAATTCCATTACGGTTTTTATCGTACGGTTTGCAAGGCTCACTTCCAATCGCCTGAAAAGAATTAAAACCTGAAATTACAAATTCAGTAATCTCGTCTCCGGCAACCACAAAAGCGTCTTTGTATTTTCCTGCCTGAATCATATTTTTCGCCACAGAAATCGCCATTACTCCGGAAACACAGGCGTTGGAAACCACAATCGGTTTTGTTTTAAATCCAAAAAAATCAGCCAGTTTTTGAGCTAAATTTGAAAGGTAAACACCTTCCGGTAAAGTGCTTTCGTTTTTTAATAAACTTATATTTCCTTTTGTTGTTGAAAGAATAAAAGCCGTTTCATCTGAGATTGGATTTCTGTCCACCAAAGCTTTTAGACTTAATAAAAACATCTTTTCAAGTCTTGTGAAATTCTGATTGTCACTCTGATCGGAGTCGAAGAGTTTACTAAATTCTTCATCCAGTTTCTCAGAATCAATTTTAGAAACAAAGAACGCTTCTTGATTTTCTATAATTTTATGCAACGCAACGCCGGATTTTCCTTCCAAAAGTGCGTTCCAGTTTGATTCCACATCAAAACCCAAAGGCGTGACACAGTTGTAATCTGTAATGTAAATTTCTTTGTTCATTAATTGCTGATTGGTTTGATTAAACATTTTTAGCTAAAAGCCAAATGCAAATAGCTACAAGCCATTTTTATCTTTCCAAGCCTGAAAAAACTCGGGATTGTACAGGCATAAATTATTCTCAGAATCCAGAAAAACCTGAATGGTTTCTCCACTGCAAACCAATTGATTTTGCTGATTGAAAATCTCGTATTTGTAAATAAGTTTCGCTGAAACAGAATTCACGAAAGTCGTTACAATATTGAATGTTTCACCATATTTTAAAGGAAGAAAATGTTCGCACGTGCTTTTCACAATCGGCGTGGTAAATCCAGCTTTCTGAATGTCGAGATAGGTCAAACCGTGCTGTCTTCCGAAAGCTTCTCTTCCGTCCTCAAAATAAACGATGTAATGGCCGTGCCACACGATTCCCAGCGGATCTGTCTCGTTGAAACGAACGCGTACTTCTTCGGTACAGGTTATGTTTTTAGATAGCATTTTGTTTTTTTATGAAGGCTATTTAATATTGAACCCTGTCGGGTTCTTATTGAGTTTTATTTTATTCCATAGGTTTCACCTATGGCTATTCACATTAAATCCTGCGGATTTTCCAGTGACGGGTGCTTAAAATAATGTGATGATATACTTCATCTTTCTATTCAGGCATTTAATTACAGTTCTACTATTTTTGTCAAAGAGCCTGTTAATTCATATTAATCAATCTTTAACTTTGGCGAAGTTTTGACTTTTGATAGGGTTGACAAAACGTGAATTTCCCACGAAATCCCTAGCCCTGATGGGAACGGCATCCTTTTTTGTCATTGCGATTGCTGATAAGTTCGATTTATTGATTCACGTCGTTAGCAATGACAAAAAAGATACAGTGGACAGCAGGTTCCCGGCTCCTTACAATAAATCAGACACTATTTTGTTTCCTCTCATACAATAACGAAATCGTCACCATCGCAATATAAAATAAAAATAAGAAAATCAGTTCTTTGGCAATTTCCCCAATGCCGCTGTTTCTTAAAATAATATCGTAATACGCATTCAGTCCCCAATTCATCGGGGAAAATGATGCGATTTTCTGCATAAATTCGGGCATCAGGAAAACAGGAACCCAAATTCCGCCAATCGCCGCCAAAACAACTACGGAAGTTGCTCCAAACGGCGCCGACTGTTCCTGAGTATTAGACATCGTTCCGATTAAAACCCCAAATCCAATCGCAGCCAATCCTGCAAAAAGAGTGACAATCAAAAGGTGGAACATTTTTCCGGAAACATCAAACTGTGGCAAATCCATCAGCGGGAAAAGCCAGATTCCTACTGCAACCATCAGCAAAAACTGGATGACGCAAATGATCAGATAAGTAAAGGTTTTCCCTAAAATATGAATATAATACGGCGTCGGACTCACGCGAACTCTCACGCTCGTTCCCTGACTTTTTTCTTTGACTAAATTAATCGACAAAGGCACCACAATAAAGAAAATCGCAAACAGCGCCCACGCAGGAACATTGTGCTGAACGGAATTTGGCATCAGTTCTTCTTTGCCTTTGTTCGGTGTGATTTCTTTAAAAGTAATTAAGCTTTTATTTTCAAGGTCTTCCGTCGTCCCAAGTTGGTCCTGGAAGGCTTTGTAGATTTTTTTATTCTCGATTTCGAAAACCATTTTGTTGATGGCATTCATCACAGAATTTTTGAAACCTGCGTTGGTTGCGGGGTCAAAATAGAGATGAATGTCTTTTGCTTTTGAAGCTACAGCTTTTGTCGCAGTAGAATCAGTTTCCAAACCAAACGAGCTTACGACGGTCTGAACTTTAGAATCGATATTTGAATTTAAATCTTTCGTTAAATTTTCAGGAATGACGATGGCCATCTGATAATCTCCGGTAAACACAGCTTTCTCAGCTGATTTTTCGTTGTAGTCGGTGACGAGCTCAAATGTTTTGCTGGTTTCGAGTTCTTTTTTGATGACTTTGGAAACTTCGGATTTATCATTGTCAATAAAAATAATCGGGATTTTTGAACCTTCCAGATTTTTGAATGTCGAATCCTGAATTAAAGTGATCGTAATAATCAACAGCAACGGCATCAGAAAAATAATGACAATTCCGCCCGAATCTCTTTTCAGTAACTGAATTTCCTTGATGAAACTTCTCCACAATTTATACAACATCTCTCAATTCTTTTCCGGTTAATGAAATGAAAACATCCTCCAGGTTTTCCGCATTGGCAACTCTTTCCACCAATTCTTGAGGTGTTCCGGTTGCGTGGATTTTTCCGTGGTCGATGATGGCGATTTTTGTACAGAATTCCTCAGCCTCAGAAAGGTGATGCGAAGTGTAAATAATGCACGTTCCTTTTTTATTTAAATCTAAAAGATAATCGATGATGGCTTTTTTTGATTGAACATCTACGCCAACCGTCGGCTCATCTAGAAACAGAACTTTCGGGTTGTGAAGCGTTCCTGCAATAAGATTGCAACGGCGTTTCATTCCGCCTGAAAACTGGTCGACTTTTTTGTTGGCGAATTTCGTTAAACCCATCAATTCTAAAGCTTCATCGATGGCCTTGTGAAGGTAATCGTGTTTTAAACCATACAAACTTCCAAAGAACAAAAGATTTTCTTTCGCTGTTAAAGTAGGATAGAGCGCATATTCCTGAGGAACAACGCCGATGATTTGTTTGATTTTCGAATTGTCTTTTTTCGGCGACAATCCGTTGATGGTAAAACTTCCTGAGGTTGGTTTAATCAAACCTGAAAGCATAGAAATCAAAGTGGTTTTTCCCGCTCCGTTTGGGCCGAGAATTCCGTAGATTTCGTTTTTATCGATGTTCAAAGAAATATCATTAACCGAAAAGTCTTCCGAATTTTTGTATTTCTTATAGAGGTTTTTTATTTCGATGATGAAATTTGACATTGTTTTTAATTTCTTCGATAGCAATATCTACAGTGATTTATTATCGTTATTAAAGTCATTTATTAAATTATTTATAAAGTATGAATCATTTATAAATTCAATTTTTCCTAATAAATCAGGTTTATAAGTGTCATAAGATTCACCATTCGAGCTATCATAATCTGTATAGTTAGGTGCGAAATTTTTTGCTCCAACAAATTCATTAGTGATTAAATCTTCAACAACTTTCATTATTTTTTCTGAACTGCCATTATAATTATCTAAAACGAATGACTTAAACATAATTCCTTTATAAATATTTATTTTAGGATGTATTTTATGGATATCCAATAGAGCTCTTTTTTCTATTTCCCCATTGCAGTAAATTTTAAATTCTTCAAGACTTAAAACATTTCTATAAACTTGATATAGCTTTTTATCATTTGTTATAAGTAAAGGATAATCTATATGACATTCATTTTCAGAATACCAATCTCGTATTGTTGGATATTCGTTTTCAAAAATAAACTTTAAGGTTTTTTCTATATAAAATTTAGCTAAATTATATTCGGGAACTTTCCACAATGACAGTCGATTATATCCTGCTCCACCTTCAGTGCCTTTATAATCTCTGTCAATTGCAATATAAAAATGTTCCGTTGTCATCTTCTTAAATTTAAATACCAACTATTTTTAGAATATTTATCTTAAATCGCTTTTCTCAATTTCTTATAAAACGCTTCCTCCAAATCAGCAATATGAAGCATCGATTTTGAAAGCTGATTGTAAATGTCGCTTTTCGAATTTCTGTTCTTATAAACTCTTGCAATATCCACGGCAAAATCTCTCCAAAGGTCACCAATTGCGGTAATTTCTTTAGATAATTCTTTCAATTCTTCATTTTTAAGGATTAAAGCCGCTTCTTGTAAAAAAGCACCATAAATAAATCTGAATCCGCCACCGCCGGTTCCGATTTCCTCCTGCATTCTAATCAACTGGCCAAGATAATGATTGGTCACTTTTGTGCCTTTTTTCTCTGCCCATTTTGGGATGCTTTTTGCGACCCAACGCATTGCTTTTACCCCAATAATCGGAACGGGAGCCAACATATTTTTGCAGGTATCTTTAATTCCTTTTTTAATAGCTTCTTCCAGATTTACATTTTCAGGAATGTGTGTCGGGAAATACATATGGCCTTTCGGAGCGAGTGCGCCTTTTGCATAACGAACTTTTTCCAATTCAGCTTCGGTCAAAGTTGTTGCGAAATCCATTACAGGGTCGCTGATGAGGAATTTTCCGTCTTCTTTTCCGTACACTACAAGATTGTGGGCGTTGAAATGGAATTTATATTCCTCAGGAAAATAAGTAAGATTGAAAACTCCTACTTGTAAACCTGTCGGGATATTTTGTTCTAAATTTTTCTCTAAAGCAGCCTGAGCTTCTTTCGGGTTTGAAAATTTAACTCTTTTGATTTTGATACCAAGTCTTTTTGCCGCTTTGCTGAAAATAGCTCCCGGCATCGGACGATAACTGAAACCCGGAGCGAAATTGACTTTCAGGAAAGGTAAATATACGAAAAACAATCCAGAACCGATTCCGAAAATCATGGGTTCACTAAGTTTTAAACCTCTGTTGAGAAGTAAATTGGAGGCAACACCGTTTTCGCAATGGGCTGTCTGATGGTGTTCAAAATTCAATTTCATTATTTACCGTCGAAGTTTTTTAATTCATCTACCGAAATCCCGAATGTGTCGGCATATTTTTTTAAAGTAGAATCGCTGAGTTTTTTAAATATTTTCGGTTTAGCGTGTCGTTTAACCGTCCATTGCCACTTTCCGACGTATGCTGCAAGAACCTGTAAATCCATTTTATTCAATTCCATAAAATAAATGATAGGACTTACGATATTATTGGCAACGTTTTGTTTTGCTTCTTCAATTCTTTCGTTGATGAGCGCCATTGATTCATCGAGAGCAGCTTTTTTAGCTTCCCAGCCGATGCTTTGAGCGGTGGTGTAATTGTTATTTTCATCAGTCACATATAACATTTCGGTCATATTTGCTGATTGAAGATTGCTTTCGTCCTGTGGAATGTCTTGTTTTTTCATTTGAAAATTTGCTGTTTCAATGACTTGGCTAAATTAGTAAAAATGAAGGGATAATTTTAGGAAAACTTCTGATATGAAATAACAGCATTCTCTACATTTTAAACACATTAAATTTATGTCCGTCAGGATCTGAAAATACAAAACCATAATAGTTGTCACCAAACTCTTTCGGTTCAGACTCAATTTTTCCTCCTGCTTTTCTTACAGTTTCTGCCCATTGATCAACTTCATCTTTAGTTTCTGCCAACATAGAAAAAAGAATTTCATTGGAATTTTGATTATTTGCAAATGAAACGTTTGTATTTTTCTCCAATACATCTTTCAGGAAAAAATGAATGACGAACTCGTTTTCTCCAAAGAAAAAACTGGTCAATTCATCAGATCTTCCATTTGATTTAAATCCCAACGAATTGTAAAACTCTGTAGTTCGATCAAGATTATCTACGGCAAAATTTGCCCAGATCGTTTTTGTTTTCATATTTAATTTTTAATGGATTGATGACTTATAGCTTGCAAATCTCATTCCTCATGATTAGAAAATAACATTTTAAACACCCATTGTGCATTTTTAATTATTGTATTTCTAAAATAAGAATCGAAGATTCGACATAGTCAAACGGCTTTGTTTACCTTGATTTAGGAGCTTTTTTACAATCCCTTGTATAACCTTGCGTTTTTTATCGCCAAGAAAGACAAAGTTTTTATAATAAATGTAATCTTTTAAGATAAACAATGGCATTTCATTTAGCAAAGAAATACAAAGGCTTAAAATTTCAGTCACTTGACGGCATCTGCAAAATGCATAACGGGTATTTAAACAATCATTTATTACACCTGTAACAAAAGGTATTCATTCTTACACTAATCATTTTACTTAATATGATTTAATCAATTCAACTATGAAGAAAGTTTTTATTTCTCTATCACTCTTTTTCGTAATCAATGCAATGGCGCAGAAATTCGATACACAAACAGTGACCGATGGTCAGGGTTATACGTATGAAACTGTAAAAAATGATCTGGCAGGCGTAAGAGTCTATACCTTAAAAAACGGATTGAAAGTTTATCTGGCAAAGAACGACGATGCTCCGAGAATTCAAACCTATGTGCCAGTGAGAACGGGTTCAAATAATGATCCAAGTGATAACACAGGTCTTGCACATTACCTTGAGCATATGGTTTTCAAGGGAACTTCTCATTTGGGAACTCAGGATTGGGCAAAAGAAAAAGTTTTGTTGCAGCAGATTTCTGATCTTTACGAGCAGCACAAAGCAGAAAAAGATCCTGAAAAGAAAAAATTACTTTACAAAAAGATCGATGAGGTTTCTCAGGAAGCTTCAAAATATGCGATTGCAAACGAATATGACAAAGCAATTTCATCTTTGGGAGCAACAGGAACCAACGCTCATACTTGGCTTGACGAAACGGTTTACAAAAATAACATTCCTGCTAATGAGCTTGAAAAATGGTTAAAAATAGAAAAAGAACGTTTCTCAGAATTGGTTCTTCGTCTTTTCCATACAGAGTTGGAGGCAGTTTATGAAGAATTCAACAGAGCTCAGGATAACGACAGCCGTTTGGTAAATTATGCTTTAATGGAAGCTCTTTTTCCTAAACATCCAAATGGTCAGCAAACGACAATCGGTACTTCAGAACATTTGAAGAGCCCTTCAATGGTTGCAATCCACAAGTATTTTGACACATATTATGTGCCTAATAATATGGCGGTTGTATTGGTTGGAGACTTAGATTTCGACAAAACGATAAAATTAGTTGATCAGTATTTCGGGACGTTCAAATACAAAGAACTTCCGATGAAGAAAATGGTCTCTGAAGAGCCAATGACACAGGTTGTCAGCAGAACAGTGAAAAGTCCGTCTGCACCGAGAATGACCATGGCGTGGAGATCTGATTCTTATGGAACAAAAGATGCAAGATTGGCAAGCATGGTTGGTGAAATTTTAAGCAACAGCGGAGATGCAGGTTTAATAGATTTAAATATCAGCCAAAAGCAGAAAGTCTTAAGCGCAGGAGCTTACGAATCTCCTTATAAAACGTACGGAGCATTTACATTATACGTTGTTCCAAAAGATGGACAGAGCTTTGATGAGGCGAAAAAATTGTTGTTGGAGCAGTTAGATTTAATCAAAAAAGGTCAGTTTCCGGATTGGATGATGAAAGCGATCGTCAATGATATGAAAGTACAGCGTATGAAAGGTTGGGAAACTGCTGATGGTTTAGCAACTACTTTGTACAACGCATATATCAACGAAAGAACATGGCAACAGGAATTAGACGAGATTAACGATTACGAAAAAATAACCAAAGCAGATATTGTAAAATTTGCAAATGAGTTTTTCAAAGATAATTATGTGGTCGTTTATAAAGAAAAAGGAGTGAATGACAAATTGGTTCGTGTGCAAAATCCTGCGATCACACCAATTAAACTCAACAGAGAAGCTCAGTCACCTTTCCTGAAAGATATTCTGGCAACAAAAGCGGGAGACATCAAACCTCAGTTTATAGATTACAAAACGGCAATCGCTACTTCTGAAATCAAAGACAAAAAGGTAAGTTTCGTTCAGAATAAATACAATAAAGTCGCTCAGGTCAATTATATTTTCCCTTTCGGGTCAGATAATGACAAAGAATTGAGCCTTGGTGTAAGCGTTCTACAATATCTTGGAACCGATAAATATACTCCTGAACAGTTGAAAGAAGAATTCTATAAATTAGGAATTTCAAACAATTTCAGAACTTCAAATGACCAAACCATCATCACTTTGAGCGGATTGGAAGAAAACATGAAGAAAGGAGTAGAGCTAATGAACCACTGGATGACCAACGTAAAAGCCGACAAAGCAATCTATGACCAGACGGTAAAAACAATTCTGGAATCCAGAGAAGTTGCCAAAAAAGACAAAGGCAGAATCATGGCAGCACTTTCCAACTATGCGAAATACGGGAAAGACTCAAGAATGACGGATATTATTTCTAAACAACGTTTAGAAAGCATCAACGTCAATGAATTGATGTCTAAGATTAAAACTTTAAACCAATATCCTTACGAGATTTTCATCTACGGTGAAGATCAAAAAGGTTTGGAAAAAGCCGTAAAACCTTTCGTTGAGAATACCAAGCTGCAGCCTGCAAAAGCAAAAATATACGCAGAGCCTGCTACTGAAGGTAAAGTGTATTTCACTGCTTACGATATGGTGCAGATGGAAATGGCTAAAGTTGCCAAAGGCAGCAATGTCAACCTTTCAAACTTCGGTAAGGCCAATGTATTTAATGAATACTTCGGACGTGGTTTGTCGTCTATCGTTTTCCAGGAGATCAGAGAAAGTAAGTCATTGGCGTATTCTGCGTATGTTTCTTACGCAACGGCTTCTGAAAAAAATCACCCGAACTATGTAACGAATTACATTGGAACTCAGGCTAACAAATTGCCTCTTGCCGTAAGTGCAATGAATGATTTGATGGCAGATTTCCCACAAGTTCCGGCACAATTTGAAAATTCTAAAGGTTCAGCATTGAAGCAGATCGCATCAAACAGGATCAACAGAACCAGTATTTTCTATAATCAATTGGCACTGAAAAAATTGGGCGTTGATTATGATATCAGAAAAGATGTGTATGCAGAAATTCAGAATTTAAGTTTACCTCAATTGACAAGCTTTTACAATTCAGACATCAAACCGTTGAAATACAACACCGCCATCATCGGGAAAAAAGAAAACCTGGATATGGAATCGATCAACAAAATGGGTGAATTCAAAGAAGTGACCCTTGAAGAAATCTTCGGATATTAATTTATCATCAATATAAATTGTTTGAAGTGAGGCAGAAATGTCTCACTTTTTTTGTTGGATGTATACTAGCTTAATTTGATTTAAAAAAGTATGTATATTTGAGCTTAATCTTCAATCGTGATAAAAGCACCTAAATGAAAATATTATTTTTATTCGTAACATCATTTCTTTTTCTTTCTTGTGCAAAAAATTCAGGAAGTATTGAAAGTACATTACCAGGTGAAAGTGACTCATCTTCGCTTGAAAACCTGAATATCCAAACAAATTCGTTTACTGAAATTGACAGCACAGGAGTCTTGATTTTTCCTTTAGAAATGGGTCAAAATAAACGGAATGACAATAGCTATGGTTATAAAGAAATGCCAGAAAACCAATATTGGAACATATTATTTCTAAACTCAAACACGAATGAATATCACCTTTTGACAGAAGAAAAGGTAGTCGTCTTAAATTACGATTTCAATTACAATGCAGAAGACGGAAGGGGAAAAACTAAAAATGCAAAACATATCTTTTATAACATTAGAAGCAAAGATTATAATAAAGATAAAATGATAACTGATGATGATCCGGTTTACCTATACGTATCAGATAGATTTGGGAAAAACTTTCGTCAAATTTCTCCTTTAGATTACAGTTTGAATTATTGGGAATATATTGAAAGTTCGAACAAAGTTATTATGACTTTAACTAAAGATAGCAATCGTAATAAATTATTTGATGAAAAGGATGAGGTTTTGACTTTTGAGACTGTTTTAGATGAGGCGGAAAAACCTAGAGAAGTATTTAAACCTGAGCTTAAAGAAAAACTTAAAAAACTTTATGATAGAGACTGGAAAAATATAAAATAACTTCAAATATTGTTATGGAGATTGTAAATCTTACTCGATATGATACAATGAGTAGGTGTATATGATCTAGTACAATATGCTGCCCAATACCCGGCAGCTTTCCTTTTTTAAATCAACTTGGGTTTATCATGTAAGTTTGGTATAAGGATAGAGAGAAAGTCTATGAATGGTGTATTAAATTTAAATTAACAAATTCATTATAAGGTAGATAATAGAATTCATAATCTTTTTATAATGTTTGTTAAATAATGAAAAAATATTATTTAATTTTACTTTATAAAATCATATTGATATGAAATCACCAAATCACTATCTCAATATGCTGGTTGTAAGTTTGCTATTGGGAATCACCAGCTGCAAGAAACCTGCAGAAAAACCTGCTTCAGAAACTGAAACTCAAATAGCTGCGCAGGATACGGCATCGACAACTGCAGATCCGATGTCTCAACAAAGCTCTTTCGACCTCAATACCGTTGAAGATTCTTTGGCACTCAGAATTAAAGAGTACATCACTAAAGAATACCTGAAACCGGAAGATCTGAAATTGCTGGATGAAGACGACAGAAAATTTAATCTGTATCAGATCGATCTGAATAATGATGGTAAAAAAGAGGTTTTTATCAATTTCTTTACGCCTTATTTCTGCGGTTCCGGCGGATGTTCGCTGGTGCTTTTGGATAGCAATCTCAAATTAATCAACAAATTTACCGTCACCCGTACTCCGATCAGTATAGACTCCGAAACAGAAAACGGTTGGAAAGTTTTGTGGCTGCAAGACGGTGATTCGTGGAAAGTGTTGACCAACAAAAACGGAAAATATCCATCAAACCCATCATCAATAGAGGTTGCCAATAGTGCACCCGAAAGTAATGCTCTGAAACTTTTTAATACGAATCTCTCAAAACCCTATTCATTCTAAAAAATTAATATCATGAAAAAATCAATAATCTCAGCACTTTTTTTTGTGCTTCTTTCTTTAACTAATTTTTACGGTCAGAAAATAACAGATGGCGCAACAGTTGATTTGAATGGCTTGGCGGTGACTTTCAATATCCTTAATAAAGAATCAATCAATGTAAGTGGCAAAAGTTTTGACCGATATAAAGTTTCTGCAAGCGTGACCAATAATAGCGGGAAAAGTATCAATATGAGACTGGCAAATGCACCGCAGATTGTGACCAATATCGCTTTGGTGGAGGTTAATTGCTTGAATGCTACCGGAGCAAAATTAACCTCAAAAAAGATTGATCTGAAACCAAAACCGCACAATCTCAACGTAACGTATTGGGCATACAACAAAGAAGGGAAATACGAAAGCTCGATAATTCCTGTGATTGCAGGTTACTATCTTGATCCTGGAGATACGGTGAATGATAACGCCATTTTTATCGTTCCGCAGGGCGAAGAGCCCAATGTTTCGGTGAGAAAACTGCAGTAAGTTTTGAATGATTATAATGTAAAAAAGGTAACATGAAAAACTTATTTTATCTTATTTTAATGTATTTTACTTTGGGGTCTTGCATACGAGAAGCTCCGCTGAATCCCGAGGCGGATATAGAAGAATTCAATATTGACGCTCAGTTTTTGTCTTCATCTACCATTATAGATCAGGCAAACAGTAAGATACTGATTTATCTGAAGCCCGATGCTTACCAGAGTGGAGTTTCACCTGCTTTAAAGCTTTCGAAAGGAGCAACGGTGAGTCCGGCATCCGGCACATTAGTCAATTTCTCGCAACCTGTTTTTTATACGGTAAAGTCAGAGTCCGGTGAGAATCTAAAAACCTATGAAGTCGATGTAGTAGAAATCGGAAACTGGACTTTTAACTTCGAAACATGGACGGAGAACGCTCAGAACAAATACGAATATCCGCTTGACAATAATGTTCAGTTGTGGTCATCAGGAAATCCCGGTGCTGCGTTGGCAGGAGTTATGCAGCAGACAGATGCCTACCCAACAAAGTCAACCATCAATGGGTTAAACGGAACAAAAGCTGCTGAGATGCGCACCATTCCGGGAACGACATTGTCTGAATTTTTAGGGATAAAACTAATTCCGGGATCTTTCTTTTTGGGTGATTTTAATTCTAATCAGGCACTCATCAATCCACTTGCTGCTACAGAATTCGGGCAGCCGTACTTTCAGCTTCCGGAAAAATTTACCGGTTATTACACATACACACCAGGTGGCAATTTCCAGGATCAAAATGGAAACACAGTACCAGGACAGACCGACAGATTCTCGCTGTATGCAGTTTTATATAATGGACCTACGAGGTTAAACGGTACAAACATCAATACTTCTGATCAGGTAATAGCAAGAGCCAAACTTCCGAATACGACTGCTCCTACAGCGTTTACACGATTTGAAGTTCCTTTTAACTATATTCCAGGGAAAACTCCGGGTAATAATCTGATGGTTGCTATCGTAGCTTCATCAAGCTATCAAGGTGATCAGTATCGTGGTGCAATTGGAAGCAAATTGACGGTTGACAGTTTAAGAATTATAGCTAAATAATATGAAAAAGTTATTTTACATTACGTTTGTTTTTGCTTTAATCCTAAGCTTAAAACTCAATGCACAGGATTTAAATATCCAAGATAGTATTGAAAAATTCCAGTTCAGAGTAACGGCAGGTCTCAATGTAGGAGGACTGACGCCGATTCCTCTTCCCAACAATATAAGAAAGGTTAAAAGTTATAATCCGAGATTCAATCCATCACTCGGAATAGAAGGTTTGTATCAATTCCATAAAAAATGGAGTGTAGGGATCAACCCGAGAGTAGAATACAAAGGAATGAAAGTGAAAGATAGTGTCCTTTATTTCCACACAATGATTCAGCAGGGCGAAGGTCCTTCAGCTGCTTCATTTGAAGGAGATTTTACTGGAACCAATTATACCGAGGCGAAAAATCTCTATCTCGGCGTTCCTGTATTTGTGCAATTTACTCCACAAAAAAAATGGCATTACCGATTGGGAGGTTATATTGCATTTCTTCTAAAACCAGAATTTCAAGGCAACGTTTCAGATGGTTACATAAGAAACGGTGGTTCTAAAGGTGAAAAAGTCCCTATTTCATCTGCAACTTTTGACTTTTCAGATAAGATCGAAAAGTTTGACTACGGTTTGTACGGAGGAATCAATAGAGATATTTGCGATCGATTTTCTCTGGATCTCAGCCTGCAATGGGGATTGGGATCTGCTTTTCCTTCATCATTTACAGGGATCAGTTTCCCGATGCATAATGTGTTTGCACAGATCGGCGGTGGTTACAGGTTTTAAAAGATGAAGAGAGAATTTCTATTGTGAAATGTCATATCCCAACAGTAAAACCGTTGCGCATATCAATATAAATGCAATGATTAAATAAATAATATAGCTTAAGATACTTCTTACAAATACTTCTTTTGCTGACAATTTATTAAAAAACTGTCTATTCGTCCAAAAAATCAAAATAAAATCTATAAAAAGGAGAAGATTTGTTATGATGTTAAAACTAGCTTCATTTTTCATAAAATACAAGACTGGTAAAAAAAGTATGTGAACACCAAGTCGCTGAGAACTTTTGAATGCTTCAAAAATTATAAATTCGTAGAAGTTATATCCGGTTTTTTTGAATGCAATGTACGTAGTAAGTGCATAAATAGGAATGGTGGCAACCATAAACCAGTAGTAATGCTCAAAAACTTTTTCTAATATAATTCCGGAAGATGCATCAAGATCAGATCGATCGTTCAGGTCGAGGAGGTGATAAATTAAAGCATAAATGGTTGCCATAATAATCACCATAGAAATAGGTCTGAAATGATTCACCCGCTTACCTGCAATATAATCATTGATCACATGACCTGGCTTTTCGAATAGTTTTTTTAAAGAGTAGCCAATCCCTTTATCATAATGAAGAAGACCATGCTGAATATCTTCCCAAAGAAATTCGTGGTTGATTCTTTTGGTTTTGGCCGACTGTCCGCACTGGTTACAGTAGTTTCCTTCAAACGTGTTTCCGCAGTTTTTACAGGTGGTCATAGAATGATTTTAATTTTAGTCTTAGCAATACAATTGAATTGCATCAAAACACATTAGACAAGATATAAAACTACTATTTATTTTTTTTAATTTTATTAAAAAATCATTGAATTATAATTTAATCCCAATTTTTGTTCAAAATATGCGATCATTCTTTTAATATGAATACTGTTTTGACAACATAAAGCAAAATTACACGATCAGTTTTGAGAATTAATAACGAAGTACACAAATTACATGACCATGAAAATAAAAATATTGTCTTTATCCATTTTCATGCTGCCCTTATCATTGCATCATGCTCAGGATAGTCTCGCAGTAGATACAAACCCTCAACCTTTAGCTTTTGACACAAAACCAAACTCCCAAAAACCTTTTTTTCAAAAAGAATGGGTGAAAAAGTCTACCGCTCCTGTCTTATTTTTTACAGCATCAGCTGCAACTTGGGGAGAGAGAAAAAATATCCGTGAGATCAGAAACCGATATATTCCTACATTCAGAGTAGGATATGATAATTATCTGCAATATGCTCCAACGGCTGCTGTTTACGGACTAAAATTGGCTGGGGTAAAAGGTCGTAACAACATTGGTAGAGCTACACTTTCTTATGCTGCAAGTATAGGAGTAATGGCAATCTTGGTCAATTCTATCAAATATACTGCAAAAGTAGAACGACCTGACGGATCTAGCAGAAACTCTTTTCCTTCCGGTCATACATCGATGGCGTTTACCAATGCGAGTTTTCTGCACAAAGAATATGGTTTGGTCAATCCTGCATACAGTATCGGGGGATATAGTGCTGCTGCAATTACCGGATTGGGACGAAATTTAAATAACAGGCATTGGATTTCAGACGTTTTGGCTGGAGCAGGAATTGGGATTATTTCAACAGAATTGGGTTACTTTTTTATTGATAAGATTTATAAAAACAAAGGTGATAATTTGGGAATGTTAGCCGGTATCGAAGGAAACGGAAATCCTTCTTTTCTGTCACTCAAGTTGGGAACGGCTCTTTCTACCACCAATTTTCTAAAAGAATCTGCACTGAGCGATAAAAAGGAAATAGGTTTTGAAACTGGGATTGAAGGAGCTTATTTTTTCTCTAAAAAATGGGGTGCAGGCGGAGACTTTAGTTTCAGCAGTTTTCCTGTAAAATCTTTGGAGTTTCCGCTTGATGAGGAACTCGGAAATTTTGATATTAATACAGAATCTCTGGGCTTTCTTAATTTTGGAATCGGGCCTTATTATTCTCATGAATTTTCGGAAAAACTACAATTAACATTAAAGGCTACCGCTGGATATTCGTCACCCGCCAGCGGAAAGGTAATTGTAAAAAGTGAGTTATTTGATCTGCCTAATAACGAATTTCAGGTTGCCGAATATAAACCATCTAGGAGTTTCCGATGGAACAGCGGAGCGGCTTTAACATATAAATTTAATCCAGAATTGGGGATTAGTTTGTATGCAGATTATAACCAAACTCAATCAAAAATCACTTATCATTTTAATGAAATATTGCAGAATGATGCTGAACTAAGTGAGGATTTAAATGACGATTCTGCCAAAGAAAAAATAAATTATGTTTCGGCAGGACTTAAATTAACAGCGTTTTTTTAGATAAATAAAAGCTGCTCAGTTTTGGCAGCTTTATTTCGATAAATAGTAAAAAGGTGAAAGATTTATCTTAGCGATGATCATTTACTTTCGTCTTTTGTACTTTAAATGAACCAATAGATATACCTCATCCTTCTCTATGTCTTTGCACCAAGTACGCTCAGTAACCAATGCATTTTCATAAAGATATAGATCTTCCATATTATTCACATATTCTAATCTTTCAGAAGTTTTATATTTAAAAAATGAAATCAAGTTCACCTCATCACCTACTGCAGGCGCAACAGGAAACTCCACAGAGTTTTCGAACTCAAATTCTATATCGTAGGAATAAAACCTTACTTTAACGCTCATAACTTTATTTTTGTCAAATATATTGAAAATAAAGGGGTTTTAAGGTGTTGATCCTCTAGTCAAATTTGATAGCTTAATTCTTGCCATTTTAATAATAAACTTGAATTGTTTCGTCACGCCGTCAATTCAAGTGTTTTTCGAAGAAAAATGTATCGAGAATCAATGAACTAATCAAACTTCTCGATACGATTTTTTCAAAATCTACTCGAAGCGACGATATACGAATTAAAAATCTTTAATTATCCTTCTTCTTTTCTCTCATTATGGTAATTGAAGAATAAATAAGCAACAAAATTGTGATTGAGATTGTGAAAATTAGTTTTGTAAATGTTTGAGAAGGCACTTTGTGACTACTCACTAGAATCATGAAAGTGTAAAACAGAAGAATTAAGAGAAACACTACTGAAATTAATCTTACTATTTTTAAATAAAATACTGCTTTATTAATCATTAAAAACAATATTCTAAGATTTCAGTTCCTGAATAAACAAACTGATCTCTGTACGAATCAGTAATTCATCTCCTAAAAAAGTTTCGCAAAAAATCTGGCAGATATTTTCATATTGAGAAATTAAAGAAGCTTTTGAAATGATTTTATCACCGACTTTGGGCAAGGCGAAAATCTCAATCTTTTTGATATTGGTGATAAAGCCGATTACTTTAGTTCCGTCATCAGGACCTTTAAAAAAACTCTGCCCCAGAATCGAAGAACACGTTTGTGCCGAATGTTCTATAAGACCAGCTTCTACAAAATGATTGTTGTGAACGAAAATATTGTCTGAAGTAATTTCAAAAGAAGTAACCACCTTTTCCGGAGTAAGCTCAAGGATATAATCAGCCATCAGCATCGGTTCGCGATGAGGTAAAAAATGGTGAATATTGATGATGTTTTCTTCTTTTAGCTCCATGTAAATTTTTCTTCTAAAAAAACTTGAATTATATCATTTCGTCACTTCGAGTAGATTTTGAAAAAATCGTATCGAGAAGTTGATTTGCTAAAGTTCTCGATACAAATTCTTGCAGAATTTTACTCGAACTGACGAAATGTCTTTAAATCTATTTTACAACCGTTTTCATCTGCGATTTTGCAATTACGGTATCATTTATTTTAGTGATGATTTCTACTAAGGTTACACCCAGCATTTCATTCAGAATGGTAGCTTCGGTTATCAGTTGGTCACCCACTTTTGGTAAAGCATCTGCTTCAAAAGATTTGATGGCGCCGATGTAGCCTGTCGGAGATTCTTTTCCTAAAAGAAAATATTTGTAACCGGTATGTAAAGCCACAGTCTGAGCCTGATGCTCGATTAAACCGGAAGCCTGAAATATTCCTTCGTGTACAAAAAGATTATCTTCTTTGATGGTGAATCCTGAGATGACGTGATTTTCAGAATACTCCGAAACCTCGTCTACCATGACAAAAGGTGCTTTTTGCGGAATAAGACTTCCTACAAAATTTTGATCGGAATTGGGTAATAAAACTTCCATTAGCAAACCGTTAGTAATGCACAAGAATAAGCGAATCTTCCACTTTCAGGAACACACAGAAGAATTTTTTCTCCTTTTTTCAGTTTTCCTGAATTCATCAATTGCTCAACTGCAATAAAGATTGATCCTGCTCCGATGTTTCCAACTTCTGAAAGATTATAGAACCATTTTTCCCATGGAAAATCTAATCCCACATTAGCAAATTCTTCTTTTAAACCTTCTTTGAAATAACCTGAAGAAATATGCGCCAAAACGTGATCCACAGTTTCAGGGTCTAGCTGATGCTTGTCGAAAGATGATCTCAAACTTTCTGCACCTTTCACCAAAATGTATTTATCTAAAATTTTCGTATCCTGTTTTAAAGCAAAAATAGATTGGTTCAGCCATTCTTCAGCAGGGTATTCTGCCCAAGATTTTAAGCTTCCGTCTTCCTGCTTTTCACAACCTGAATACATGCATGCTTCAATTTCGTGAGCATAAGAATAGAAATCGATCCAGTCGATTTTTAAAGAAACTTCATTCTCTCTTGGTTTTGTTTCCAATAAAAATGCACCTGCACCGTCAGAAAGCATCCATCTCAAAAACTCTCTTTTGAAAGCTACGATAGGTCTTTCTTCCAGAAGTTTGAGGTTTTCAGCTTCGTGGTTAAATTTATCGGCAGTCATCCACGCAGACATTCTTTCAGAACCTACACAGACAGCATTGTCTTTTATTCCAGCTTTAATATTTAGAAAACCATAGTTTAATGCGTTCATACCAGAATTACAAAGTCCGGTTGAGGTATTGATCTCTATTGATTTGCTCATATTAAGTTCTCCGTGCACCATTGAAGCATGAGACGGCTGAATCTGATCCGGAGAAGTAGTTCCTACCGATAACAAAGTCATATCTTCTTTTTTGAAGTTTTCATCAAAAAGTCCTTCAATTGCTTTTGCTGTGATTTGAGCGTTGGTATGCGTAGATTTTCCGTTTTTATCTAAAGCGTAATATCTCGTTGTGATTTTATTGTTCCTTAGAATTAAGGCTCTCGCTTTAGAGGGTGTATTATTTACCAAGCCAAGATAGCTTTCCATTTCGTCATTCGAAACCGGCTCATTCGGCAAGTATGTTGAAGCTTTTGTTATAAATACGTCTTGCATTTCTATTTTAAATTAATTCCTTGTAAATATTCTTTTTGCTTTTGTCTTTTAGACCACAAAAGGGGTGCTAATAAGAGATGAAAAACCAATACGATTGGCGAAATGATCCAAATTGCTGCCATCAAATATACTTTAAAGAATTTGATCAGCAAAGGTCGTTTTTCTTTTTTCTTGATAATCAGATTACTCCAAATGGTAAAGATTTTGTTTCCTACTTTTTCTACTCTTACTAGAAAAGGTCTGATTTCTACGGCTCTGTTTTTTACCAGATCGGGTTGTAGGTTGGTAAAATCATTGTTTTCAAAGTGATTTTCGATGATCTTCCCATATTTTCCGGCTCCGTTGATTTCTTCATCTGAAACTCCCGCTGCAGGAAGTATTCCAGATTTTTCTTTTTGTCCGGTTGTCAGCCAGCGAAGAATCGTCAAAACGCTGGTGTAATTATCGTGTCTGTCTACCAAAGCGATATTTCCGATCAGTTTGGTATTTAGATTTTTTAAATAAACTTTTAATTTTTCCTGAGAAAGCATCCACATATTTCTGGTTGCAGAAACGGTAACGATGGGAGTGTCTTTTAATAAACCTTCTGCGTAACCACTTTTCAAAAATGAAATGATAGGAATAGAAGGAGTCAGATACCAAACCTGATATCCGAAAAGAATGAGGTCATATTTTTTATTCAGTACATTTTCCGGTGGCGGAAGAATCTCGCTTGGAATCTGCAAATAAGATTCGGGGAAAGTATTAAAAAAAACATCACTCGGCCAGGGAAAAGGAAAGTCTTCTTTGAGCTGAATGTTGTAGTAAGTGACTAGATATTCGTCTTTCTTATCCTCAAACGGCTGGGCAATATTTTTCATAATATCCTCCAGCTGACCCGTCTGTGTATAATAGAGAACAAGTACGTTTTTCTGCATTAATATTCTTTATGGATTACAAAAATATGCTTTTAAAATTTATTATTCGTTTCGGAATACTCTTATTGATTCAGAAGTGAACACTAAGTTAAATGAAGTGTTTTCAAAAATATTATTTTCGGTGTTTAGAAAAATAATGGTTTTTGGAAGCTGAGTGATTTCGGTTACATTAAATTTGGGATCTGAAATCAAAAGAACATCAATGTCTTTGGTGATTTCAGACGTGTTTTTGATGTAATTGATTTTTCGTGTTTTAACGACATAATTATTCTTTGCAATCTGTCTTTTTTCTTCATCTTTAATTAAACTGAAAACTCTTCTTCCGGCTTGCTGAAGAGTCAGTAGAATATCTTTCTGCCCAAAATCATCGGCAATGTGCAAAATGTTGGCGTCTTTTGCGATGTGTTTATTCAATTCAAAATAAACAGATTTATTTTTAATAAAATCTTGTTTAACTTCTTTTACAATTTCGGTTTCTTTATAAAGGAAACTTAAAAACAATTTCTTTCTAAAATAATTTTCGTCTTCAATTTCATTTCTCAGTTTAGCAAATTCATTTCTGAAATAAAAATTAATGTTTTTAGCTCTTTCTTTATAAGTCGTTCCAAATGACAAATCATCTTTGCTGATTCTTTCACCAACTTTCACAATAATATCACCATCGTAAATGATAAAATCTCCTTTAGGCAAAACTTCAGAATTCCCGTGAATGTAGATTGGCAAAATATCCAAGCCAAATTCTTCCGCAAGATAAAAAGCTCCTTTGTGGAAACGTTTTACATCATTCGTATAAGACCTTTCCGCTTCAGGGAAAACGACTAATGAATATCCTTGTTCAATTTTTTCCTTTAATTTTTCCTTCCCATTTTCGATACCCTGTGAAACTGGATAAAAACCTAAAGCTTTTACGAGTTTGCCAAAAACCGGAGAATCATACACCCAATCATTGACCAGGTAGACAATTTTATGTGTTGCCATAGCAATTGCTAAGGTATCGAGAAACGAAGTGTGATTCGCAATAATTATTGCCGGTTTGTTGAAATTTTCGTTGGGATTTGTTATGACTTTTTTCTTCACAAATGGATTTCCGTACAATACAGACGTTAAAAATTTAGCTAGAATTAATTTAATTAGATCTAAAGTTTTCCCTCTAGAGTTTTTCACAAAAATACTTCCGATGACCGAAAATATCAATCCGCCTAAACCATAATAAATAAAGAGAATCACTGAATGTATGAACAGTCTGAAAGTAATCGGTGAAAGTCCTTTTTTAGTTCTGTTAATAATTAAAAATCTAAACCAGAACGGATATAAAGTTGAGGTAATGATAATCACGGAAAGCATTCCAATCAGTGCAACCAAAGCCAAAGAATGCAATGCCGGATGTTTTGCGAAAACCAAAGAACCGATGGATAAAATCGTTGTAAAAACTGCCAAAATAATCGAAATTCTGTACGTCGGAAGTTCATTTTTCCCTGTCGTATGTTCTTTCTGCATTGCTTTCGTGAGGAAAATACTGAAGTCATCACCAACCCCGAAAACCAAAGTGCAGACAACGGTGCTGAAAATATTGAGTTCTAATCCAAGGAAATAGAGAATTCCCGCTGTGACAACTCCTGTTAAAACAATAGGAAACATCGTAAGCAAAGTCAATTCAAAATTTCTAAAGAAAACGATGATCGTGAGAAGAATCGCTAACAATGAATAATTAATCAACGTGCTGAAGTCTCTTTTCAGTAAGCCTAAAAAGTTCTCGTTCATTTGCTGACGGTCGATGGCGATGGCGTCGTGTTTCTTTTCAATGTCTTTTATGAAAGCATCACGTTTTTTTTCATCTACTTTTACCACATTCGAAACGGTGTAAAAACCATTTTCCTGACTCAGGAATTCTGAGATTTGAAGGGCTTTTATTGTTGAGTAATCTTTTAAACTTACAGTAGAGTAGGTTTTATTTAAATTTTTATTGAACTGATCAAAAGCAGAACTGTTGAAACCGAATTTATTTCCGTTGTTGACCAATTCAGAAATGGTTTGGTTTTTCTTGTTTTCGTCCCAGAAGCTTTGCCAGATTGCTACTTTTTTCTGCTGGTCTTCTTTAGATAAAACAACGTTTCCAAGAGAATTGTAGCTTAAAATTTTCCCTTCCTTTTTTTCTTTCTCCAAAAACTGACTCAAATCTGAGTTTCTTGCCAAAGCTTCTTCCTCAGAGTTTCCGTAAGAAATGGTGTAAATAGATTTTGAAGTGATGTCAGAAAGTTTTTCCAGCTTCGCCTCACTTATTTTCAAGTCTTTTGGAATGTAGTTTAAGTCACCAATATCTTCATTAAAACCAACATGCCTAAAACCAAACAAACAAGCAATAATTACAAGCGAACAGAAAATAATCAAAGGCTTGTTTTTCTCGTAAGGATAATGCCCAATTTTGTCTATAAAGTTAGTATTTAGTTTATCTGATTTTTCTTTCGGATGATATAGCTGTGGAACGATAATCAAAGCTAAAACCGACGAAAACAAAACTGTAATTGAAGCAAAAAGTCCCAAATCTTTCAACGCTTCCGAACGCACAAAAACCAGACATAAAAATGAAACTGCAGTTGTTACACTACTTAAAATTATTGGCTGTGTAATTTCTTTGTAAAGCTCTTCAATATTGTTGTTGTGCTTGTAATGCGTGAGAATGTGAAGCGCATAATCAATCGTAATTCCAATTAAAATTGCGCCGACGCTCAATGAAATGGCTGAAATTTTATCTTTAATAAAATATAAAACCAACAACGCAAGCAATACCGAAAATAAAGTCGGAAGAAAAATAACAATAGGAGTGAAAAAACTTCTAAAATAATAAATCAATAAAATCATGAGCACAGTCATCGAAATAATAACCGTATTCTGGATGTCTTTCTTGATTTGTTGTGCATTTGCAACCGCAATTACGGGCGAACCGAAATAACTTAATTCAGTTTTTCCTTTGAATTCTTTGTTGAGGTTGTCTTTGATTTCGTTCAGCTGATTGACGAAAGCTTCGTTGTTTTTGGTGTCGTTGCTTTTATTTTTCGGTTCGATGAAAAGCAAAAGGTTTTTTCCGTCTTTGGTTACGACGTAATTGTCTTCGAGCTTAAAATCTTTGCTGATGTTTAAAGCGTTCAGTTTTTTGATTCCTAAAAATGTGATTCCCAGCGGATCTTTTTTTATGAAATCTTTCGTCACCAAACTCGTCGGAGAAACTAATGAAACGTAATTGTTCTCAACTTGTTTTGCAATGCTGTCTTTGTTGAGTTTCCTTTCAATTTCCTTGTAATCGTTTTCGTCTAAAAATAGAGGCAGATTCTGATTGACGAAATTAAACGTTTCTGAAATCTCATTGTCATTCACTTTTCCCTGAATAGAACCGATATATTTCTGTAAAGGTTTTGTTTTTTCTAAAAATTGGTCAGCCGTTTCGGATAACTGAAAGTTGTCGTCTTTCGATTTTTTTTCGATAATGACGATGATTTTATCTGAAAAATTGAGTTGTTTCAGAACTTTTGCCGTCAAATCAGATTTTTCGCTTTTAGGAATGATTTGATTGATGTCTTCTTCAAAATTAATTTTTGAAGCAAAAAACAAACACAAAACAGCAACTCCCAGCGCCGTTGCGATGGAAAGAATTCTGTTTTTGGCAATCAGATAATATAAAAAGATAAAAAAGCGATGCATGAGATTCTCAAATCAAGTTTGCAAATTTAAATTTTTATAGAGTAGTTTAAAACATTTGTGAGAGAAGTTTTCGCTGAAAATCAATAAAATATTCCATTTAAAATGAAAAAATCTTTTACTTTTGCACAAGTTCCCTTTTTTGCTACTTATTTATAAAACACGAAAATTATTTTAAATTGAGGGACATCTTGTATGTTGAAAATTTTTGATGAAAAATTAAACGGATTTCTATTTGTAGTAATTTTCCCATTTCTGCTGTTTTTCATGTCTTATTATGGCTTCGAATCGTCGTATGTAAAGCTGAAATCTATGGAGAAGGCTCCGGATTTTATGTTTATATCGGTGTATGCTTATCGGGTGATTCCTAATTTTCTGATGGTGCATGTGACGGATTTGCTTAATTCTTTTATCAATCTTTTTCTGCCATTCTCAAAACCGATGCTTCTGAAGAACGGAACTGTTTTTTATCACAGTGTTTTTCTGATTAACAGTTTCTTTTTTGTGCTTTCATCTTATATTTTAAATTTAATTTTAAAGTATAGACCTGTCAACACTCTTTTCAATTCAAATGTAAAATGGCTGGTTCATCTTTTGGCAGTTTTTTTTATTGTCATTGTTCAGTATGTGCCCACCAATTGCGATTGTATTGCAATTTTCTTTTATCTGCTTGGAGTTTTATTAAGCTTAAAATATTACCATGAGAAGAAGACTTCAGATTTTATTTTTTTGTGTCTTACAATTTTTGTTTCAACTTTTGTGAGAGAAACATCTTGTCTGAATATTGCTTTTTTCGCTGCGGTTTTTATTGATTTCGAAAAACTTAAAGCTGGAAATTTTAAATATGTAAAAGAAATTGCCTTTCTGGTTTTGTCTTTTGTTTTGCCATACATCGGCTTGAAGCTGATGATTCCACAGGATACATCGTTTTTTGAAGGGGTGTATCTGGTTAAAAATTTCACCAGCCCATTTAATCTGGCAGGATTGTTTTTCGGACTTCTTGGTTTTTACTTTACGTTCAGGCTTTGTGATGATGATTACAGAAAATTAATAATGAAAAAATATCTGTTTTTTTCATTACCCTATTTGGGAATGATTACTTTTGTCGGGCTTTTTTGGGAAACCAGACTATTTTTGCCGCTTATTCTTTCAGGAATTATTGTGGCTTTTCATCAGTTTAAAATATCCGTACCGCAACAATGAGTTTACTGCATCCATATTATATCATAGCAATTCTTTACATGCTTTTTTTTAGTATTCAAGAAGTGTATTCTGGTAAAAGCAATAGAAAGGCTTTGTATGTTTTGGCTGTATATCTTGTTGTCATAGCAGGATTTAGGGATAATGTAGGGCCAGATTATGGTAGTTATAGAGGTATTTATGCATATTCTGATACGAAAGATTATATCAGCATACTGTTTGCGGCTTTATCTATTGAAGGTGGGCAGCCTATGGAATTAGAATGGCTTTTTGTATTGATTAATAAGTTGCTTTTAAACATATTCAATGCGCCTTTTTACATGTTGACATTTGTGATTGCGGCACTTGTAACATTTTTTAAAACAAAATTTGTTGAAGAGAATACATATTATCCCTTCACTTTTTTACTCTTCATATTTGTGCCTGGTTTTTTTATAGGTGAGAGTGGTCAGATAAGGCAGAATCTCGGTTGTTTTGTAGGTTATTATGCAATAAGATACATAAAGGAAAGGAATGTATGGATGTATCTTTTGTGGATTTATTTGGCAGCAGGTATACATAATGTCTGCTTTCTTTTACTTCCCATGTATTGGGTGGCACGTATTCCTATTAATAAAACGATAATGCTCATCTGTATTATTGCATCTATTTTTGCATCTCCATTTGAAGTATATAGGGTTTTTGGTGATTTTCTCAGCGATGTAGCTGGTGATAATACGCTTGTGGCGGGTTTTAATGGTTATGTTGATGAAGGTATAGGAGGTGAGAGGCTTAATGGAGGTTTTGGACTACCGGAATTAATGATGGCAATCTGTACTACATTTTTATTTGTTTTTGATACGGCAATGAAAGAGAAATATCCGTATTATGAATACCATCGTAACTATACTGTAATAGGAATTTGTTTTTATTTTATTTTCAGGAACAATCCTATTTTTTCATCCCGATTGACGGGAACTTTTTTCGCATTTGGATATCTTTTAGTGCCAAATACAATGTATGTTGTAAATGAGGGTACAAGAAAGCTTATACACGCATTTATTATAAGTTTGGCAGTTTTCTATTTTGTAGTATTTTCTAGTTTTAAAAATATTACTGCAGGAAGATTTACGATCGATTTATATAAGAATCATATTCTTCCTTAGAAAATATTACTGAATTAATCTTAATATTAAAGTTCACATGTCTGATCAGAAAAATAATAGAATTTTAGTTTTAGATGGCTTACGAGGCTTTGCTATTTTCTTGGTTTTCCTTTTTCATGGATACTATATTTGGAGCAAACATTATCCTTTTGGCGATTTGTACAAAGACAATATTTTGGTGAAATATGGTGATCTTGGTGTTCAATTGTTTTTTTTGATTTCGGGCTTTGTAATTCTGATGTCTATGGAAAAGACAACAGGTTTTATAAAATTCATCAAAAAAAGATGGGTACGACTATTTCCAAGTATGATTATCTGTTCTGTGATAATTTATGCTACTGCAGGATTTTTTTCTGAAAGACCTTTAGGGATTCCAGAATTAAAATCTCTGATTCCGGGAGTGTTGTTCATTGATGAGGGAGTATTGGAGCGGGTTTTTAAAACAGATTTTCCTGTATTAGAATCTTCATTTTGGTCTCTTTACATAGAAGTGAAGTTTTATGTGATTTTTGGTCTTTTATATTATTGGTTTAAAAGAAAAATAGCATTATTAGGGATATTTGTGATATATCTTCTTGCGGTTACTTACCAAATTTTAGAATTTCATCAGTTGTTGCCGCTTTATCTATTGAAATTTAAAGCTTATATAGGAAATTTCGTGTATTTTGGGTGGTTTGTTGCGGGTGCCCTGATTTATATTTACTATCAGGAAAGGAAGAAAAAATATCTTGTTGCCTTTATTGTTGCAACCATTTGCGCCATGTTTTATATGTATAAACTTCAGGATTTCGTTAGAAATGTATATCTGATGATTTTAGTCTTTATTTTTGTTGGATCACTTTTTTGGAAACCCATGGAGCGACTTTTTTCTATGAAGTTTTTCACATTTATCGGTTTTATAAGTTACCCCGTTTATTTACTGCATGAAAACATGATGGTGGCAATGATGGTAAAACTTAATGATTATATTGGACTTCCTTATGCCGTTTTACCAATTTTTTCTTTTGCTTTCGTGATTCCTATAGCATATGTAGTGGCGGCTTATTTAGAGCCAATCTTGCAAAAATATTTAAATAAAATTATTTTTTAGCAGGCTGAAAAATTTTCAGATTATAACATGTAAAGTCTGAAAGAATAAATTTAGAATAATCTTTTTTGAAAACCGTCCCTTTATTGAGGCGGTTTTTTGTTTGTTATTCACCGTTGTAAGTTAATTGTTGATATGCTTTTTTACCTACCACTTAATTTTTAAATAATATGCTTTTTGAATATTAAGAAAAATTGACTCTATGTATGTTTGTTTATTCGCAGATTATTGTATTTTTGTCCAAAATCATTAAATGAAGTTTTTGTTAAAATCAATTTAATTTTGATTATTTGATAATATAAGTGTTAAATGTTTTTCTTATATTTAAAACAAATTGATTATTGTTTATTTTGGTTTAAAATTTGAAAATGGTGTGATAAGCGCAATTCTTTAAGTATGAAAGGTAAAATAAGTAAGAACCTAATAGCAATATTTTGCTTAGCTTCTTTGAATGGATATTCTAAAAATAGTTTAGAAAAAGACAGAGATTTTGGTACATCTAAAATGTATAGCTTTATTAAAAAGGATACTTTAGATAAAATCTCAGGGAATGTAAATGACGAGCTGTTTATTCAATCGCGTATTGCGGTAGCTCCGGATTGGACGAAGGCTCCCAATAGTTATATTTTTGACCCTGCTCAACATGGTGAAGGATTATATATTCCCGTGAAGAAGGCTTATGAAATGTGGCGTAGCTATAAATATCTGGCAAGTGCAGGAGCTATAAAAGGTAAAATTAGTGCTGAAGTACTTTGGGAAGATGTTCATGGTCTCATAAAATCGGGGACAAACTATAATTTAGAAATTGTAGACTCCGGTGAAAACGGGAAAATAAAAGTCATGATCAACAAAGCAAAAAAAGGTAATGCTGTTGTGGCTTTTAGAGTAAATGGCGATATTTTCTGGTCTTGGCATATCTGGGTTACAGATGATCCTACCAATGGGTCTACTTATAAAAGTTTTGCTGGTGTAAAAAGAGAAAGAAAGAACGGGACAATAGAAAATATTCCTGATGCTGAATGGAAATGGATGGACAGAAATTTAGGAGCCATCACCAACAGCAATACCAGCGGTGATTGGAATCGTAGCGGTGGGCTTCTTTATCAATGGGGGAGAAAAGATCCTATTCCGCCTTTGGTAATGAAAGGAGAAGATTTTTATGAAGTTTCGGGTACTATCGGAAGGGTAAGACACCGAGGTGCGAAAAATTTCACAAATGCTATAAATTTTGATGCTCTCAGAAAATTTGTACTGCTTTCTAATGCTACTTTAGATAATAATCTTCAGCTTTCTGTTAAGAATCCTTTAAGTTTAATCTATGTCAATAAAGATGATAATTCGGGTCCTGCTTATTACAATAATAATGCAAATTTGATGGTCAATTGGTTCGGTAGAGCTGCGGGCGTTAATGACAGCAGATTATCTGAACTTAATTTATGGTCAGACAATTCGAAAGGGGTCTTAGCAACAGATTACAACAATGATAACAGCGCTGCACCTTACAGAGATAAATCTCCTTTCGACCCGTGCCCAAATGGTTGGAGAATTCCTTCAATGCTTGTTGCTAATTTAGCATCAGCTGCTTATGTAGATGATGTAAGAATAGATTATTCGCCTTTTGGGGTAAGAACGAATTTAGGCAAAAATACTTTTGATGCCAATGGTTATCATATTATAAAGCCAAACGACACCAATACGCCTTCATTTATGACCGGTTTCAAACTATATTCAAATGTTGGTTTCGATTTATCTAATGCAGGCGGAAATAATATGGGAATTTTTCCTGGGACGGGGCAATTAGCAATCAACTCTCAGGCAGGTCAGTACACCGATCAGCATCATGTTTCGTTATGGACGGCAACAATGACGAGGTTTTTTGATACAACGCCGGCAGTTGGAGCCCGTGCATTGTTTATGCTTCCCGATAAATACCAGAATGATATCCCAGATCCCGCTAATCCCAGCGTGAAAGGCAGATATTTTTACGTCCCTACATCGAGCAGTAAAACATCCGATGCCAATGGTTGCAGATGTGTGAAAGATCCGTTATATGTGGTGAATGGCTATGATTTTCCTACGCAATATTTAAATGCCAATGTAGAATATACAGAAGGTTTAAGTAATCCAAACACGTATCAGGTCGTAAAAAGCACTGCTTTGTCAACAGTGGAAATTCCGGTTTCTAAGGCATTTTCTGCTCAGAGTCAATTATTAAATAATCCTGCGATTCTTAATCCTGCAAGTTTTAATGATTTAAAAGCAAATGTTTTATGGACAACCAATACAGGTTTAATTAATACGGTTACAGTGAGTAATCCTTCGCCTAGCTCAACTTCAGGCTTGGTTAATTCTAAAATTTTAGTCACACTAAATCCTAATCAGAGCGGTAATGCAGTAGTTACTTTGCACAACGGAAGCATTGCTAATCCTGTTTATTGGTCTTGGCATGTCTGGGTTACAGATACGGCAATTGGTTCTTACAATTACACCACAGAAACACCTAATGCTGCAGCAACTAATTATGTAAATTATGTTCCGAAAGGAGATGTTTTAAAAACCGAATTTATGGATAGGAACCTTGGGGCAACTGATGCGTTCCCGATTGTGGCTAATCCTTTAACTCCTACAGCTGCTGAGTATGCAAAAATAAGAGCTTCTACAGGTTTACAGTATCAGTGGGGAAGAAAAGATCCTATTCCGTCATTTCAACATGCGGATACTAGAGCTTCTTACAATGTATTTTTAGGAAACGTCAATGCAAACGGTGGTGTTGCTTATACTACGCTTACTTTGGGAGCTTATAACAGTCTTCCCGGTAATTATATTGTTCCTTACGACACCTACACGAATACTTCAAATGCAAATATTTTAGCAACTGATAAAACTTCAGATAAAATAGCAAAAGTGCTGTCTTATTCAGTTAAAAATCCTTTGGTGTACATGATTCCGAGTGCATTTGCTCCCTACAACAGTGCTGTTCCAAATTATACAAACGGAACCGACTGGCTTTTGAATGAACCCAACGTTGCTGCAGACCGATGGGGAAGAGGCGGTGAAAAATCTCCATTTGACCCTTGTCCGGAAGGCTGGAGAATTCCTGATCTTACGGGTGTAGCAATCTTGGCAAACCGTGATTACGGAATTTCACCTTGGTATAAAATAGATAAAAAAGTAGCGACGGCATACAGTGTAATTAATGATTATGCAGGGGTAAGAGTGAGAAATACGACCACAACCACAATCGGTTATATGTTCAATAATGCAAGTTATTCGGTGGGGAATTATCCCAATTCAGGATCGCGTGGTTTCAGAAGTGTGACGGCTAATCAGTCTGCAGCAGGAACTTTTACGGTAAATAATTTCCAATATCCGGGAGTATGGACGGCTGCTTTGAATTCAAATTACATCGGAAGACCAATCAACATACTTTTCGATGCAGCTTCATCAGCCAACCGTTTGATTGCTTTTCATGACAATAACGATCCTTATTTCGGAATGAATTGCCGCTGTGTGAAAGTCAATTATGATCAAAACGGAAACGAAGCTGGACCTATTCCTGCAATTCCGGTTACTGCTGGAGCTTCAGTGAAAGCTTCCAATGTTTTCAGTAAAAATGAAATTGCCGAAATCACCAGAGAAAACAAAATCACATTATTCCCGAATCCTGTGAAAGATGTTTTGTATATCAAGGCAACAGACAACAAAGATTATCACTATCAGATTTACAACGCTTCCGGTCAAATGGTAAAGTCCGGCAAGTTTGAAAACACCAAGACCGATGTTTCTTCGCTTGTGCAGGGAGTTTATCTGGTGAGAATCAATAATTCTGAAACTGTAGTAAAGATTGTGAAAAAATAAAAGGTTAAAAGAATTTTTCTTTAAATTTTATAGTAAAGAGAAACAAAATAGTGCTTAGCTATTTGTAAATCCCTATTTTTGATTTTACAAAATTAACGGATTTATATAATAATTTAAGAGCTGTTTTGCTTCTCTTTTTTGTTGAAATAAATCTGAGAAACTTATGATGATACGCAAGAAAATTTTATCTTTTTTTAATATTAAGATCTTTATTTATGTTCTTATTGCCGCAACAGCCTTGTTTGCGATTACATTTACCTATCTCCATAATGTAAAATCAGACGGATATATTTTAGGAGATTGGCTGATCAATTATCAGGATGGTGGTTTCAAAAGAAGAGGGCTTTCCGGAAGTTTCTTTTTTCTGCTGCAGGACATTTCAGGTTTAAAATTAAATTTATTAGTCTACTTTTTTCAGGTAATGATCATTTCAGGCTTTTTTTATTTTTATTTTAAATTGATTCAATACAAAGAAGCAACCTTTCTTTATCTCTCACTTTTGCTTTCATCCATCGGGTTTGTAGGACTTTTTAACTGTGTAGATTATGTTGGTAAAAAAGAATTTATTGTGTTCTTTTTGTTTGCGTATTTCGTTTATCATTTAAATAAGAATTCACTCACAAAATCAAAAGAATATTGCATTTGTGGCGGACTTTTTATTGCGATGTTTTTCCACGAAATAACCTTGTTTTTTATTCCTTATTTTCTGATCGCATTATATTTGAAAACTGGAAAAGTTGAATTAAAAAGATATTTAAAATACATCTTCGCAGTTTTTGTTCCGGCAGTTTTCATCGCTCTTTTAGGGAAAAATATCAATGAAGGACAATCCTTACAAATCCTTCAGCAACGAGGAGTGATCCTTACAAAAGGTATTTTCTTTTGGGATATCAATGAGAGAGAGTACATCATCGAACATATTAAAGAATACCGATTATACGTCATAAGTTTTTTAATATCAGTTTTTCACATTGGATTTTATTTAAAATATCAAACTCATCGAAAGGCGACATCTATTTTATTAATAGGTGCATTTCTTTTCTCATTACCGCTGTTTTACTTGGCTATTGATTGGGGAAGATGGATGTACATTCACATGATATTTCTGATTGTGCTTTTCGCCATGCAGTTGAAGGATAGCACTGGTTCTATAGGTTCTGAAGTTTTAAAATTAAATCTGAAATTCTACGTTACCTTATTCATTATTATTTTATCGTTGACGTATCGTGTAGAAATGTCCGGAAGAGGCTTTACTTTTGAAGGTTTTTTCTACAGAATCTTCATTGCGCCGATAGAATTATTGCATAAAATGGTCTGACGGAAAATCTATATAATAAAAAAGCTTTACTTTTGCAAAAATTTAGAGGATGTCGAAAAATTTAGTAATCGTCGAGTCTCCGGCAAAAGCAAAAACTATTCAGAAATATTTAGGGAAGGATTTCGAAGTCAAATCGAGCTTCGGGCACATCCGTGACCTTCCAAAAAAAGGAATGGGAATTGACCTTGCCACCTTCAGTCCGGATTACGAAGTTTCCGCCGATAAAAAGAAATTGGTCACAGAATTAAAGTCTGCCGTAAAGAAAGCCGAAATGGTTTGGCTCGCTTCCGATGAGGATCGCGAGGGTGAAGCGATCGCCTGGCATTTGGCAGATGAATTAAAACTAAAACCGGAAAACAGAAAAAGAATCGTCTTTCACGAGATTACCAAAAATGCAATATTAAAAGCAATTGAGAATCCGAGAGATATTGATCAGAACTTAGTCAACGCTCAACAGGCGAGAAGAGTTCTAGACAGAATCGTAGGTTTCGAAATGTCTCCCGTACTTTGGAAAAAAGTAAAACCGGGATTGTCTGCAGGAAGAGTGCAGTCGGTAGCTGTAAGATTGGTGGTAGAAAGAGAAAAAGAAATTCGTCAGTTTACTCCAAAAGCAAGTTTCAAGCTTGATGGAGTTTTCTTAAATAAAGCAGAACAGGAAATCGCTGCAAAACTTAAAAAAGATTTCGATAAAGAAGAAGACGCAGAGAAATTCTTAGAATTAGCAAGAACGACAGAATTCAAAGTTCTGAATGTGGAAACCAAACCTGGAACACGTTCTGCTTCTGCACCCTTTACGACTTCTACGCTTCAGCAGGAAGCTTCTTCAAGATTAGGTTATAATGTAACCAACACCATGCGTCTGGCTCAGAGATTATATGAAGAAGGATTCATTACTTATATGAGAACCGACTCCGTAAACCTTTCTCAGGAAGCCATTGAAGGTGCAAAAAATCAAATTACTTCAGAATATGGAGCAGAGTATTCTGCACCAAGAAAATATACCACCAAATCTGCTTCAGCGCAGGAAGCTCACGAGGCAATCCGGCCTACAGATTTTTCTGTAAAATCGATCGGTGATGTTCAGTTGAGCAAATTATACCAATTAATTTACAGAAGAACATTGGCTTCTCAGATGGCAAATGCCAAAATTGAGAAAACTGTGATCGAAATTGGTAATGCAAAACTTCCGCAGCATTTTGAAGCGCAGGGTGAGGTCATCATTTTCGACGGTTTCCTAAAGGTTTACGGAATCGTAAAAACTGAAGACGAAGACGAAGAAAACAACGAAAAACTATTGCCAAAAGTTACCCTAGGTGAAGTTTTAGATTATAAAAAAATTACCGCTACAGAAAAATTCACAAGACCGGCAGCAAGATTTACCGAAGCTATGTTGGTGAAAAAACTGGAAGAATTGGGAATTGGCCGTCCGTCAACGTATGCGCCAACCATTCAGACTATTCAAAACCGTGAATATGTAGACAAAAGAGAATTGGAACCGCAGACTCGTGAAGTGGTGAAAATATCTTTGGCAAAAGATAAAATCAAAAAAGAAGTTCTTGAAGATAAATTCGGGGGCGATAAGAATAAATTTATTCCTACCGATATTGGTGAGGTTGTAAATGATTTCCTAACGAACAATTTCGCTGAAATTCTTGATTACGGTTTTACAGCAAGAGTTGAAGAAAGCTTTGACGAAATTGCAAACGGCGAACAGAAGTGGAAAGAAATGATGACCGATTTCTACTCAAAATTCCATCCGAGAATTGAAGATGTAGAAGAAAATGCCGACCGTGCCAACGGAGAACGTCTTTTAGGAGTTGATCCAAAATCCGGAAAGAACATTTATGCAAGAATCGGAAGATTCGGACCGATGATTCAGATTGGGGAACAGGACGATGAAGAAAAACCAATTTTCGCATCATTGATGGCCGGACAAAATATTGCAACCATCGCTTTAGAAGATGCTTTGGAGTTGTTTAAATTACCATTTGAATTAAATGATTTCGAAGATCAGTCGGTAACGATCGGTGTAGGAAGGTTTGGGCCTTATGTGAAATGGGGCGAAACATATATCAGTATTCCGAAAGGTGAAGATCCACTTTCTATAGATCAAAACCGTGCAGAAGAAATTATTGCTGAAAAGAAATTAGCCGATGCGCCTATCGCCAACTTCAAAGGTGAACCTATCACAAAAGGGACGGGAAGATTCGGGCCTTTCATCAAATATCAGAGCATTTTTATCAATGTGCCGAAACGATATGATTTTGATAACCTTTCTCAAAGTGACATCAACGAATTGGTAGAAGCTAAATTAGAGAAAGAAGCCAACCGATACATCCAACAGTGGGAAAAAGAAAAAATCTCTCTTGAAAACGGAAGATGGGGACCTTTCATTAAATTTGGAAAAGCCATGTTCAAAATTCCAAAGAAAAAAGATGACACCAAGTATGAAGCTGATGACTTGAAAGAAGTTTCTCTTGATGAGGTTAAAAAGTGGATTACCGCACAGGATCCTAAAGCTTTTGCAGAAAAGAAAAAACCTGCAGCGAAAAAGCCAGCTGCAAAAAAGGCAACAACAGCTAAAAAAGCTCCGGCTAAGAAACCAGCCGCTAGAAATAATAAGTTTTAAATTTAATAAAATCCCCCTTTTGAATCATCACAAGAGGGCTTTCAGCTTCTTATAAAGAAATTAAAACCAATTGACCACCGAAATTGAAACTTCTGGTATTTACTGGGGGGCTCAGTTAGATGATAAGTCACCAGAAATTCATTATAGCTTTTGTTAAAGATCAGAACGAATAGAGCAAAAAACGCCCTATGTTAAAGGACGTTTTTATTACTGCTTCGTAAAAACCATCTCCAATGAAAAATTATGACCTCAATATAAAGGTTATAGCAAATAAATATTTTTTTTCTTTAGAAAACAAATGCCTTAGTTACAATTGCATATTTTTCTTTTTTCCTGTAATATGGCGTTACTAAATTGGGTTTAGAATAATGTTTTATATTATAAAATGTGTCGTCTGTTATAATTTTAACTCTTTCTGATCTTCTTAATTTCTCAGGAAATAATTTCTCATAATTAATAAAAGGGTAAGTATCTTTATAAGGCAAAATCCATCGATGGTTTTCTGTTGGATATACTTTCTCTGCAAAAGACTGAAACCATTTGCCACCTAACCAATATATGCCAATTAATGCATATTTACTTTTATTTGCTTGCTGGCTTTCAAAAATAGGAAGTTCCTCATGATACTTTATACTTATATACTCAACAGTATCTTTATCGTATTTGCCCTTGAGTAATTTTATGATTTTATAAGTAGTGTACGATTCTGTTCCAATCCTAAAATTATTACTTTTGGTGACGTCAGGATAACAATTGTCATCTTTATCAATTTCGCAATCTTTGCGGCTTGATTGATAAAGCTTATAGCTTCTTTTTATTTCTAAGTGTCTAGTTTTAATCCTTTCACCTATAAAAAAAATCTGATCATATTTCTCATACTTTTGTGAGTACAAATATGTATATTGAAAAATAAAAATAAAAACAAATGATTTCATATTCATTACTGCTTTGTAAAAGTCATCTCTAACGGAAAACTATACCCACCATGAATAATTTTCGGTATTTTGCTTGGCATAATGCTGTACTGCCCCATCTTACCATTAAACTTTATCTGAGTAGGTGATAATTTTTCAAGCTTTACTTCGTAATCTTTGTTCTTAGGTATATCCGTAAAAAAAACAGTATGTACATTATCAGAATTATTACAGTATATCTGAAAATTGACTGTAATTCCAAAATCTTTTTGTAAGTTATCATTAGACGTATCTATTAGTGTCACCCCATTTTCTTTGTATATGTAATAACCAACCAACCTATCCTCATAATAATTATCATTACCTGTATCATTGTAATTGTGCTTAGTCTGCTTTATCAAAACCAAAGTCATTTCCCGATTACCTTCAGTCCATTTCCAGGTACCTATAAAGGGTTGGTACACATTGCTTATGTCTTTTAGATATACACTTCCGTTTGTATAATTATGATTGTTGTCATTACATTCATTAACAATATCGATGATGGTTGATTGTGCTTTGCAACTTAAAGCTGATATGAAAATGATGAGTATAAGTATGTTTTTCATTTTTGTTAAAATTTTAATTAAAAGTACAATTTTCTTTATTGATGATGCCATCAGCATCGCAGGATAGTTTTCCCCAATTATTGCCGTCTTTCCTGTAAATATGTATGCCGTTGCCACCGCCCATCTCTGGGCTATTAAGTACGTCAATCAGCAATTCTTCTGCCCTAATTTGAGTATAGGGATTCTCATCTTCTCCATACCTTTTAAATAATTTTTTCATTTTTTCTTTTGCCACTTTTTCCTGTTCAGTATTATCCAAATCAAGCCCTGCAAAAAGTGTATTCAAAAACGATGGATCATTGAATTTTATAGCATACGTGGTACCATTTTCACTGGTCACATAAGAAACATATATTGGTTTCCTTGATGCAACAAGATACTGATAACCTTGATAATAAGCTACAATATCGCCAAAAGAAAACATGGGCAGATAATCTTTCACGTGATTGTGCATTTGTGCAATATCATAAGGTGAAAGATCAAGTTTCACAGACATTGTACCGCTAAAACCTATATCTACCGGTGTTGCACTTACTTTATAGCTTATGTTTTTGGTTTTCTTTACAGTGATGCTTGTTTCGTGTTTATCGTTATATGTCGTTACTCTGTTTTTAAGACTATCCAATTTTCCTTGAAATACAGGATCTGCAGAATTATCTCTTAATACCTCGCATGGTGTTCTATTATCCTGATTAGGATCATTCGGCTGTGTTGGCGCTCCCGGGCTACACCCATTAGAATCGATGATGCCAACCTGGCCGGGGCCACTGGCAACACTCGTACAAGGATCGTGGCCATTGCCTCCTGCACCTCCTCCGGGTCCCGAGCCTCCATCTACTGGTGCTATATGCTCAGGTAATTCCCCCATATTGCAACCTCCTGTTATTACGGTGTATACACTTGGCTTTACATCGGCCTTACATAGATACCATTCACTCACATTAGATTGATTGTGCATTGATACACCATTGACTACATGACTACAACCCTGCCAAATGGTTTCCTCAGTCCAATTGCAGGTCATCTTTGCCAACTGTCCGCCACTATTGAAACTTCCTTTTGCAAGCTCCGTAATAGTTGTTTTTCCTTCCGTATTCACAGGCTCTCCGTTTCTTACTTTCTCTCTTTCCTGCAACGTAAGGTTGTAAGTCACCAAAAACTCTTTGTAGCTTCCGTCGGTTTCAGGTATCAGCAAAAGGTTTTCCAGCGGTGCGGTTTCGGGAGCGTTTGCTCTTTTAATATTAAAGGTGTACGTGTGAAAATTGGCTCCGTTTTCTATGTAGATCACATTATCGGTGTCTATGGAAACTCCGTTGGCATAATTCACAATTTTGCCTTGTGCATTGTTTTTGGCAAAAGCTTTAAACTTAGCTTCAGCGTTCTCAATTTCAGGGAAAAGCTGTGCTTTGTGTTTAGATTCGTTAAGGGAAACTCTTTTAGAAGTGAGCTGAAATGCGCTACTGTTGTTGTACGTTTCCTTTTCCGGAAGAAGATCCTGTCGGCAGGAGTTGAAAGACAGTACGACGACTATTAGGCAGAGCCTGAGAAATAATTTGTTTTTCATAAAGTGTGTTAATTTTTAGTTGTTAAATATATAAATAATTCACCATACAAAAGTGAAAATTATTTTTTGTGAGGCAAAACCTGTTTTTGCATAAAGCTACCCGATATTCGGGTAAACCATTGTAAGAGAATTTATTTTTATATTTGTTTGAAAATAAAATGACATGACCAACAACGTTGCAGAAAAAATAAAAAGACTGAGAAAATCTAAAGGCTTTTCTCAGGAAGATATGGCAGATAAACTACATATTTCCCAATCTGCTTATGCAAGAATAGAAACAGGGGAGAGTCATTCTTGGGCAGCTCATATTGAAAAGCTCAGCGAAATTTTTGAAGTAAAGCCCGAAGATTTTTTAATTGATGAAACAAATAACTTTAGCAGTTTAGATCAATTAGGTGGTTTTGCTTTTCAAAATGTTGGAACTATAACTACGATAAATTCATTCTTATCTGAAAAACTTGTAGAACAGTACGAAGAGCGCATCAAAGAATTAAAAGAACAGGTAGAGTACTGGAAAAACAAGTCTGAGGGTAACAACTAGCTTTCCCTGTTTCCGGAAAGCTTCTCACACCCTCGCAACATACTTTCCGGAAGCAGGGAAAGATTATTGCACCCCTGCAACAAGCTTTCCGGTAATCGGGAAACCCTGTTGCAACCCTGCGATAAAGTTTCCGGTAAATGATACGAAACAAAACATTTTAAAAATATGAACGCAATTGAATTAAAATTACTTCGTAATGCAGAATATTTGCAATACGTAAAAGACTACTTAGGAATAATCAATCTGAATACTCCGGAACAGTTAGGGATTGAAGCAAAACTTGCAGTTCTGACAACTAAAACAACAGAGCTGGAAGCGCTCTACAAAAAAGCATTGGCTAGTGAAAAAACACAGGAACTTCTAACATTGGATGAAAGAAGAGATAATGCCATCAACGGGATTTATTATTTCCTTCTTGGCTATAGCTACCATTACGATGCAGATCTGCAACAGAAGGCACAGTCACTTCTTGCCAATATGGCACTCTATGGTAGCGGTATTGCCCGCCTCAATTATCAGGCAGAAACCGCCACGCTCAACAACCTTCTCCGTGATTGGGAAAACAAACCAGAGCTTATAGATGCCATCAGCTCATTCAATATTTTTGCATGGGTCAATGAAATGAAGGTTGCCAATGAAGAATTTAATAACAAATATCTTTCTCGTACTCAGGAATATGGTGACGCCAATCCGGAAACCATTAAAACAAAAAGAGAAGAAACCAATACTGCCTATTATGCGTTGCGAGACAGGATTGATGCGCTTCACTTATTGATAGAAACTCCGCCATCACCTTACGCTACGGTAATCAATCAGCTGAATGCATTGACCGATCAGTACAACAATCTGCTTATCAACAGAACTGATAATTCCTCGTTGGAAACTCCTGAAACTCCTGATAAATCCTAAACAGTTGAAGCCACCGGATATGGTGGTTTTTTTATGCTAAATATCCCGCTTTTTGAGATGCTATATTTGCTGTTATTACTTTTTTGCTATCATTATTTTTATATTTTTCATCCATCTTATAGCTTCATTCATAGGCTCTTCGGATTTTGAGAACGCCGTATTATGCCCTAATTCCGGAAATAATCTATACTCATAGCGTTTGCCTTTGGACTTTAAGGTGTTGAGGTGTTCAATGGATAGATTCACGGGTACTTGAATATCTTTTCCTCCAAAAATCCATAGTCCAGGAATTGATAATTTGGAAAGAACATCTTGAGGATCAGTATCTGTAAATTCGTATTTGTCCGGGTCGGTCATGGTGTGTTTGCGGGCATCTTCTTCTGTATGCGTATCCCAAAATTTTGAGTTTCCGTTGGTGTAAAACTGAAACCTAAGTTGCTCTTTCACCGTTATCAATGCACCACTGAAAATCGCCATAAATTTGACTTTCTTATTCTTCTCTGCAGTCAACGGAATGATCCATCCAGCCTGGCTTGCACCGGTTAAGCCTATTGGGATTTGCTTGTTTGATAAATAGTTGGAGAAGACCTCCACTGCAGCACTCGCATCCATAGATAGAAGATTAAGATTGGCGGCGTCCACATTATTGGTTCCTACTTCCGGTCCGGCATAGATACCGCCAGATTCTCCGACACCACGTTTGTCGTAAGTTAAAACAGCAATCCCATTTTTAGCCAGTAGTGTTGCAAACTTTGTCATCCTTTTTTCTTGTCCGGATCCGTGAATAAGTACAACAGCTGCAGAAATATGATCAGGCTTATAAATAGTTCCTGCAAGCGAGTCTCCTTCGCTTAGAAATTTTATATTTTTGGTGGTAAAGTCTGGCGGAACTGCCATCACGTGAGTAGCAGTGACCAAAAGAAATAATACCAAAAGAAGATTTCTGCAAAATTGTTTTCTACTTACGATCTTTTTACAAACAGTCGGTTTATTTATAGTTTTCATTTTCATTTTTGGTTTAGTCGGTCTCTATTAGTAATGAAGTCTTGGGGTGGTGTTAGCTGTTTTTTTCTATTATTAATCAGTCAAATATAACGATTTTCCCACTCCAAAAATCTTTACTAGTCAATCTTCTTACCTCAATTTCTATCCTTTTAGACTGAATAGTTTAGATTTAAAAAATTGAATAATTTAAAAACATTTAAAACAATATTATTTAAAAACGTAAACCCGAAACCGCAGGACACTATTTGAATAGCTTTCTTCTACATTAGCTGAAAATCAAATACAATGAGCCAGTCAAAATACACCCGCAGAGATTTTTTGCAAACTTCAGCTTTAGGAATTGCAGCAGTATTCTTCAGTTCATCATTTAGCCGTGCATTTGATTTTTCAGACAAGCCTTATTTTAATTTAAAACCCATCGGAAGATCATTAGAACTGGATGGCTACTATATCTGGTGTTCATCTCCGATTTGGGGCGAAGACGGTAAAGTGCATCTTTTCTACTCCCGCTGGAAAAAAGAAAAAGGAATGGGCGGCTGGCTCAACGGTTCTGAGATCTGCCGTGCAGAAGCCAACTCGCCTTTTGAAGAATTTCAGCACAAGCAGATTGTTCTTGCTCCTAGAGGCGGCGAGTTTTGGGATGCAACAACGTGTCACAATCCATTAATTAAAAAAGTAGATGATCAGTATTATCTGTTCTTTATGGGGACTTCCAACGGAAAGACGAATACTAAAAGGATAGGATTAGCAACTTCAAAAAGTTTGGATGGAGATTGGACAAGACCTGAACGACCATTGCTTCTTCCCGGAGAAAAAGGTGCGTGGGACGATCATTGTACCACCAATCCAGCATTTGTAAAAGGAAACGACGGAAAATACTGGCTCTTCTACAAATCCTGGAACACCGAAGAATATGAAACTCAAAAAGGAGCTGTGCGAGGAAACCGAAAATATGGATTGGCAAAAGCAGATTATCCAGCCGGACCTTACACAAAAGTCTCTGAAAATCCGGTGATTGATTTTTCTTCTTTGCCCAACAATGCTCAGTTAGAAGATGCGTTTATCTGGAAACAAAATGGAAAATTTCACATGGTTGCCCGGGATATGGGATTTTTCAACCATGAATACGGTTTGCATTTAACAACAAAAGACGGCGTCAAATGGAAAAAACCCGAAATTGCCTATCTCAATATGCAGCATTACATCAAAGAAACAGCTCCGCCGAAACATCTAAAAAGATTTGGGAGGTTGGAAAGACCGATGATTTTGATGAGTAAAGACGGGAAAAGACCTCAGTTTTTATTCGGAGCCACGCAGGGCGGGAAGTTTGAGACCTCTACAACGTTTGTGTTTGAGATTTTGAAGGGCTAAAATTAATTAGGTGCGTTAAAACCTTGTCAAAGTTCAAAACTTTGACAAGGTTGGTTTCACAGCAAATTCTCATTAAAGTAAATTCTGAATCTTTTCCTGCTAGCGAACATCGTTGAGTGGAAAGCTCTTGTCAATCGAATAATATTTTCAATTAATTAACAAGCTTTTTCGAGCATAGCGTTTGAAAACGGTTTAAAAGAAACGATCTTGATGACAAAGAATGACTTCCACATCTAAAAATCTGATTTCTAAACTCTGCTTCCTCATTTAATTTTAATATTTTTGAGCTTTAATAAGTATTTAAGCACATGGATTTTGAAGATTTTATCATTTCACCCAGAAATTTCAGGACAGAAAACTGGCAAATCGGAAATAAAATTACCAAGGATATAAAAGAAGACAGCATTGTTTTGCTTTTTGTTTCTGATTACAGAGGTGCAAATGGCGATGCAGAAGTGCAGGATTTTACAGCGGTTAGAAAAGAATTTTATAAGCTTTCACAGCTTGATTTTGAAATTCCGATTGTGGATCTGGGAGATTTAGTTTCAGGGAAATCGGTGCAGGATTCTCATTACATTTTGCAGGAAGTTTTGTCGGCTTGCCATTCTAAAAGAGCCATTCCGGTGATTATTGGCGGCTCAAATGACTTTGCTTTTTCTTTGTTTTCAGGATTAAATTACCATCAGCAAAATATTAATTATACTCAAATCAGCAATATTATTTCGCTAAAACAAGGTGAAACGATTGATGAGCATACTTTTTTAAGCAAAATTTTAGGTTCAAAAAATTTCTCAATTAAAAATTATCATCATTTAGGCTATCAAAAACATCTGAACGAGCAGGATTCTGTGAAGCTCATCAAAGAAGTTGAGTTCGACATTATTCGCCTTGCTGAAATGATGAATTCTACGGAAAAAACCGAACCGTTTTTCAGAAAAGCAGATTTGGTAACGGTAAATTGTGATGCGATTGAAAGTTTCAGTGATGCTTTTTCGATGAATCCACAAGTAAATGGTTTAAATAGAAGAGAAATTTGTGCCTATATGAAAGAAATCGGACTTAGTGAAAATCTAAAGTCTGTAGGAATATTTAACTATAATATTTATTCTGAAAATCAATTGAATCATCAGCTTTTGGCGCAAATGATCTGGTATCTGATTGAAGGAATCAATATCCAGCAGTCGCACCCGAAAGAAAGACAATACGAAATGTTTTATGTTTTGATCGAGGACAGACAATATGCTTTCAAGCGCGATACGTTCAGTAATCTTTGGTATTTCGGAGATGATGAAAATATTGAAAACTGTATTCCGTGTTCGAGGAAAGATTTCGATGAAGCAAAAAAAGGCTGGCTGAGCGCAAGATTTACAAAAAGCTAAACGATGACAAACGTTCCCTCTTTAATTTCTATCATCGTTCCGGTTTATAATGTCGAAAATTATTTGGCTAAATGTCTTGATTCTTTGATGAATCAAACCTATCAGAATATTGAAGTTTTGGTAGTAAATGACGGAAGTAAAGATTCTTCTGAAAGAATAATCCAAGATTACGCTCAAAGATTTCCCGAAAAAATTAAGGCTTTTAATAAAGAAAACGGAGGTTTAAGTGACGCCAGAAATTTTGGGATAGATCATGCAACCGGAGATTATATGGGATTTGTTGACAGTGATGATTACGTGACGGAAACGATGTTTGAAGAAATGCTGAATTTAGCATTAAAACATCAGGCTGAAATGGTAATTTGCAACATTCAAAAAGTGGATGAGCATGGAAATGTGACTCAAAAGCTGACGCAGGTTCCCAATATGCCGGAGAAGATTGATTTGGAAAGTAACTTTTCTGTCTTTTCTGATCTAAGCTATTTTGCCTGTAATAAATTGTTTAAAAAAGAACTTTTTAAAAATAAAAGGTTTAAAAAAGGAGTTCACTATGAAGATATTCAGTTGATTCCGCAGCTTTTATTGGCGTGTACAACATTGGCGCAAACACAGAATTTTCATTATCAATATCTGGAACGTACCGATTCCATATCAAAAACGCATACAGAAAAAGGTTTGGATATTTTGAAGGCAGTAAAAGATGTGGAAGTTTTTTTTCAAAAATCTCAGTATTGTACCAAAGTAAAAGAGCTGAAGGATTTCCAGATTTTGGAAGGCGTTTACACCTTTTTGGCGTATTTGGCATTTGTGAAAGATGAAGATGTTTTCTATAAAATGTCGCATCAATTAGAGGTTTTCATACAAGAACGGAATATTAATTTTAAAGATATATTGAATTACAGTCGTTTTGATACGAATTATCTTTTATCTTTGCCCCTGAAAAAAAAGATATTTTATCTGCTTTTTTTTGCAGGACAAAAAAAACTGATAAGAAAATTAATGTAAACACAAGTGATAAGAAATTTGTCAGAATAACAAATGACTGACAAATATTTCACTAAGACTTTTCGGTCAACTAAGCCCGAAAGGTACTTAATAGAAAAAAAATGAAGAATTTTGAATTGCTCTTATATAGCTCTGGAATTTCTATTTTTTATGTAAAAATAGGTCTGGGCTTTCTATTCTCTTTTTTAATCACATTTTTCTCAATTCCCACCATCATTAAAATTTCCAGAAGAAAAAATCTGATGGATGAACCAGGCGTGAGAAGCTCACACCTTAGAAAAATCCCCAATCTTGGCGGAATTGCCATGTTTTATTCAATCGGTATCTGTACTTCGGTTTTTGCTTATGAGCTTTTTGATTTATATAAATTTCTCTTTGCCTCGCTCGTTGTTCTGCTTTATGTAGGCGTGATGGATGATATTGTGGTGATGAGAGCATACAAAAAGTTAGTAGCTCAGATTGTTGTTTCTGCATTTATCGTCATAGGTTCTGATATAAGAATCAGAAATCTTTTCGGGATCTGCGGAATTTATCAAATTAATTACCTGATAAGTGTAATTGTTACCATTGTTACTTTTGTTATATTGATCAATGCTTTCAACTTAATTGATGGAATTGACGGTTTGGCTGGCGGTTACTCAGTAATATGCTGTGCTCTTTTTGGCATTAGCTATTATCGTTTAGGGGAATATAACTATCCTTTAGTTGTACTTTCTGTGGTTATTATTGGCTCGGTGCTGGCGTTTCTATATTACAATTTGTCAAATTACCGGGCAACCAAAATATTCATGGGAGACACGGGATCTATGCTTTTAGGATTTTTACTGGCATTTACCTGTATTTGTTTTATTGATATTTTTATAGATAAAAAACTTCCGAATATCCCGCGGTATCATCTAAAATCAGCTCCGGTAATTGCTGTTGCCATCTTGATTTTACCCATTGTTGATACCCTTAACGTTATTTTAGTCAGGCTTTGGAATAAAAAATCTCCTTTCGAGGCAGACAAAAATCATATTCACCATAAACTATTAAAGCTTGATTTAACGCACAGAAGATCCAGCTTTTATATTATAACGTATTATCTTTTTATTGTTGCAGTAGCTTATTTTATGAGACACAGTAATGTGAATCTTCTGCTGATTTTAGTTTTAGCATTGGGTTTCCTGGGAGCTTATCTTCCGGATGTCTTTTATTTGATGAGAAATAACAATAATTTAAAAAAATAATAATTAAATTTCTATTTTTGCAAACTACATTTAATTATGATGAAAATCTTTAAGTATATTTTATTTTTAATTCTACCGTTCCTTTTATCATCTTGCATCACTTCAAAAGATGTGAAATATTTGCAGCCAAGCGAAAGTCTGGTGATTAATGAAGAAGGTCTGATTCCTTACAACATTCCCGTGTATAGAATTACTAAAAATGATATGTTGACTCTTGATATTGTTACGACTCCTAAGGGAGATGCCGCTCAGTTTTATTCAACGTTAAATGCCTCAGGGTCTAATGGAGGAGTTAATGTAGGAGTAGCTGGTGGAACTGGAACTGGTGGTAATGCTTTGATTTACATGAAAGGTTTGCGGGTTGATTCAAAAGGTGATATTAATGTTTTTGGAATAGGCTACATTAAAGCAGAAGGCAGAACAATAGAAGAAATAAGTCAGGAGATTCAGGAGAAGGTCAATGAAAATTTTCAAGATGGAAAATCTGAAGTAAGACTTAATACGGATGGTATTACCTATTATGTTTTAGGAGATATTGAAACGACAGGGATTACCGGAGAAAAAAAGGTTTATAAAAATACGTTGACTTTATCAGAGGCAATATCTATCAATGGTGGCTTAAACAGAACAATAGATCGTAAGAATATTGTAGTTTACAGAAAGCTGCCGGAAGGTATCAAAAAAGCAAAAATTGATCTTACTAGAGAAGATGTAATGAATTCTCCATATTATTATGTGCAAAATGGTGACGAAATATTCCTTACCACCCAGAGAAGAGCACTTAATGGTTTCGGAAAAGATCCTATACAAACTATTATTAGTGGAGTTTCTGTGATTACTACTGCATTATCAATTTATCTACTTCTTAAAAACCTTTAATTATGATTCCAGGAAAAGATGCTACTGTAGATAAAAATACAGCTCAGAAAGAAAAATTTGGATCATTTATGCTTTTTGATGTTGAACATTTTTTAAGAAGACTTCTGAAAAATTGGTATTGGTTTGTTTTTATGCTTTTGTTAGGCTATGGCTTTTCATGGTTTTATGGGAAGTATTATGCACAAAGTATTTATGCATCAAACTTATCTCTGAGTATATCAAGCAATACTGCAAGTTATTTTACACCCAGCCAATCAATTAATTTTATTTGGGGACAAAATGGAAATCAGGATGGAGTATATCTTAAAAAGATGCTTTTATCAAGATCTCACAACGAGTTTTTGGTGAAGGAACTCAATTACTTTGTCAATTATCAGACAAAAGGCCTCATTAAGTCAACTTATTTGGATAAAGATGATTCACCAGTATTTCTAGAGGTTGACAGAAAACACCTTCAGCAAGTTAATTATCCGATTACGTTCATTCCGAAAGGTAATGGTTCCTATGAAGTAGTTTTGCCTGAGGAAGGTGAATCTACCAATCTATATTCTTATGATTTTGAAGGGTTTCAGAGTATTAATGCTTTTGAAAGACCTGCCAATAAGACAATAAAGGTCAACGAGTGGTACACTTCTCCAAACTTAAGATTTAGATTATTGCCAAATCCTGTGGCTCCTAAAATCAAATTAGAAAATGTTATTGTTAATTTAACTACGGTAAATGATGCTGTAAACGGGATTATTGGTACTATAGGGGTTGATTTTGATAAAGAGATTAATACCATTATGATTATCACCAAAACAGGTTTTAATCTTAATAGTACCGTTAATTTCTTGAATAAATCTGTTTTAGAGCTGCAGAAGAAAAGATTTAATGATAAAATAAAAGTAGATAAAAATACAGAACTTTATCTTAAAGAAAGTTTAGGCAGCATACGAAAGAAGTTAGATTCCAGTGGTGCTGTTCTCAATTACTTGAAAGTTACAGAAAAACTATACGATATTTCGAATCGTGACGAAAAGTCGCTTACGAGAATCAAAGAGCTTGAAGCAAAAAAAGCTGAAATTCTTAGCAAAATGTCTTCTTTGAGTAATATCAGAAATTCTGTAGAAACTCAAAATTTTGATAAAATGATCAGCTCTTCAGCCGCAGGCTTTGATGACGGATTGTTTACTGCCTCTGTATCTGAGTTGAAAGCTTTATATCTTAAGAAAAGAGAATTATCTACTATTTATACTCCGAATTCTGAACCCATTAAAGAAGTTAACAGGCTTATAAGTGAAGCAAAACAGAATTCTTCAGGTTCATTAAGAAATGTTTATAATGTATACACCGAACAACTAAGCAAGATAGATCAGCAAGTTGGTGAAGCAAATTCTGACCTGTCAACTTATCCTGAAAAGCAAAGAAAATATTTGGATGCTGAAAGGGGGTACAACATGATTGAAGCTACCTATAACAGCTTGTTGAGCAGACAAAACGAGAGCCAGATGAGATTGGCAACCAATCAATCTGATATTACGGTTATTGACCCGGCAAAGAATCTGGGACAAGGCCCAATCGGACCGAATGTGAAAGGTACTAAAATGGCAATCATCGGAGGCTTATTAGCTTTGCCGTTTGTACTAATTCTGATAGGCGGACTCTTAGACAGCAAAATAAGAAACATCAAAGAATTACTAAGCGCAACAAAAATCCCACTACTGGGTGTTATTGGGAATAATAACAGTGAAAATATGTTGACCGTTTTAGAATCTCCAAAATCATCTGTTTCTGAGGCTTTTAGAGGTATTAGAGCAAATATGAGATTCTTATCCAATGAAGATGGTAAAAGTAAAGTTATCTTGATAACTTCTTCTGTAGGAGGTGAAGGAAAAACCTATGTTTCTATCAACTTAGCTTCTGTGTTAGGATTAAGTGATAAAAAAACGATCTTATTAGGGATGGATCTAAGAAAGCCTAAAATTTTCGGAGATTTTAATATCGATAATAAAAATGGTATTTCAAATTACCTTACAGGTGAAGTCACGATTGAGCAAATCATTAATAAAACCAAAATTCCTAATTTAGATGTTGCTACATCGGGGCCTATTCCGCCAAACCCATCGGAGCTTTTGATGAGTGCAAAAAACCTTCAGCTTATTGAGGAGCTTAAAACAAGATATGATTTTATCATTATCGACTCTCCACCAGTAGGATTGGTTGCAGACTCTTATGATTTGATGAAGCATTCTGATGCCAATTTATACGTAGTGCGTCATGAGTATACAGAAAAGTATATGTTGAAAATGATTACAGAAAAATATCACAATGATGAGATTAAGAATCTAGGATTCGTGTATAATGATTACGTGGTGAAACAGGGTTATGGTTACGGCTATGGTTACGGTTATGGCTACGGTTACGGTTATGGCTATTTTGATGAAGACAAAAATTACAAAGAGCCGATGCTTATAAAAATACGAAACATAGTTAAAGCAATTTTTACTAAAAATAAATAATATCAAGCCCTCAATAAATGGGGGTTTGCTGTTATCTGAGAAAACAGGATCTGTTAAAAAAAGAATAATTTTGCTTGTTTGTCGTTTACTTTATAACAAATTATGTTTTTTTGTTTATTTTTAACGAAACATTAAGGTTATCATTAATATAAAAATGTTTTATATTTGCAAAAATTAATTTTTAAAATAACCATAAATCCATATTCTTCTATGAATAAAAAATTATTGTTTAGCTTCCTTACCCTCTTAGGCACAATGGTAAGTATAAAGGCACAAAGAAATGAATTGGGAATTCGTCTTGGGATGAGTAATTTAGTAGGTGATATAGGAAAAACCAATTATATTCTGCAACAACCATTGGATTTGGACAGGGTTTCAGACTGGGGAGTTCCTTTTTATGGTGGTTTGTTATATAGATTTAATTTTAACCCTCACCAGACTGTGAGAGTAGATTTAGGTTACAATCAGGTACAGTTTAGCGATAAAGCTGCTAAAGAAGAGTATAGAAGAAATAGAAATTCATTTGGTAAGAACAATGTGTATGAAGCAAGCGTTGTATTCGAATACAATTTCTTCCCGGTGAACAATGAGCAGTTAAGCATGTTGAGTCCTTATATTTTTGCCGGTGTTGGAGGTTTGATGTTTGACGCTCCAAAAGCAACATTAAATCATGACTATAGAAGAAATGCTGATGGGGTAGCACAGGCGCCGGTTGATGAACTAGATTTCGTTACAACTACAGAATATACAATGGGAAGAAAAACTGTTGCTCATATCCCTTTCGGAGTTGGTTTAAAATATAAATTCAATCATGGCTGGGCAGTATTTGCAGAAGCTACATTCAGATATACTTTGACAGATCAGTTAGATCACAGCAGAATATTATCTAAAGATTTGATTTCAAATTATAATGCTGATATCATAAACCCTTCTACTGGCGGATCGCTTTTGCAGACAGGGGATTATTTTGCAGTTTCAAAAGAGAGAGAAGCTGCTTTCTTAAATAAAAGAACGGTGGGTGATCCTGAGTCAAAAGACTGGATGAATACCTTTAGTTTAGGATTGACCTATTCTTTCGGAAGACCACCATGTTATTGTGATTAATTAATTATGTCGTTGATTAAAGATAAAATAGATTCCGAGAATTTACCGCAGCACGTAGCCATCATTATGGATGGCAATGGAAGATGGGCAAAATCTCGAGGTGAAGAAAGAACGTTTGGTCACAAAAATGCCATTAATGCAGTAAGAAATGCTATTAATGCATGTAATGAAATCAACATACCCTATCTCACACTCTACACATTTTCCTCAGAAAACTGGAAGCGTCCTACTGATGAAGTAAATACGCTGATGTCTCTGCTTACAGAAACCTTGCTTTTGGAAGCCGAAGAAATCTTCAGTAAAGGTTTGCGTATGCACGTAATCGGGAATCTGGAAAAATTACCGACTTTGGTAAAAGAACAGCTTTTAAAAGTTGTTGATTTAACTAAAGAAAACACGAAAGGCAATTTGGTTTTGGCGATAAGCTACGGCTCGCAAAACGAAATCCTTAATGCCGTTAAAAACATCAGCTCCGACGTAAAAGAAGGTAAAGTTGATATTGAAAATATTGATGAAAAATTATTTGAAAACTATCTTTATACCAAAGATTTTCCACCTGTAGATTTGTTGATCAGAACCAGTGGCGAAATAAGGATAAGCAACTTTCTACTTTGGCAGATTGCCTACGCAGAATTGCAGTTTCTAAATGTTTTGTGGCCGGATTTCACAAAAGATATCTTTTTCCAATGTATTGTAGATTATCAAAACAAGGAAAGACGATATGGCCTTACGGGCGAACAAATACAAATCCAGTAAATTAAGAAAAGAAAGATTACGATAAAATGAAGTTTAGACTATTACCCATCATTATGTTTGCTGCTTCTGCACATTTTTATGGACAGGTGACGCCACAAGACAGCACAAAGGTAAACACTACCTCTGTTCTTGCGGAAAATCAAACAGGAACTTACACTCTGAAAGACATTGTTGTTGATGGGGTAAAAAAATATACACCTGCACAAATCTTGAGATTTACAGGTCTTACCAAAGGTGAAGAAGTTGATATTCCGGGGCAGAAAATCAGCAACGGTATCAAGAAGCTTTGGGATTCTCAATCTTTCTCTGAGGTAGAAGTTTATATAGAGAGTATTGAAGGAAAAACTGTCGTTTTGAAGTTCTATCTTCAGGATTTAAAAGACCTGGGTGAAGTGAAATTCACTGGGAAAGGAATTGGTAAATCTAAAAACGAAAAATTAGCCAAAGATAATAATCTGAAGCCAGGTACAAAGATTACTCAGAATCTTATCTCCAGCCTTAAAACAAATATCCCCAAGGATTATGTGAAAAAAGGTTTTGCAGATGCTAAAATCAGCATCGAAGATAAGGTAAATGCTGGTGATCCTAATTTGGTTGACTGGACGATTAATGTAGATAAGGGCAGAAGAGTGAAAATCAGCCATATCGAGTTTGAAGGTAACGAAAGCGTTACTGATGCTAAATTAAGAAAGAAAGCATTCAAAGAAACTAAACAAAAAAGATTTGGTATTGGTGGTATTTTAAAATCTTCAAAATTTATCGAAGAAAAATATCAGGAAGACAAGCAGAGTTTAATCAATTATTATAACTCTTTAGGATACAGAGATGCACAAATTGTTTCTGATTCTGTTTGGAGAAATAAGAAAAATAACTACGAAATCAACGTCAAACTGAGCGAAGGTAAAAAATATTACATCGGTGATATTACTTTTACCGGAAATACAGTTTACGCAACAGAATATCTTCAGAGAATCTTAGGATATAAAAAAGGAGATATCTATGATGCAGTAGGATTCAACAAAAAAGTTGGGGAAGACGGAGGTAAAGAAGACGATTCTGATATCAAATCGATATACATGAATAACGGTTACCTTTTCTCGAATGTTACACCGGTAGAAAAATCTGTTTCAGGAGATAATATCAACCTCGAAATCAGAATCAATGAAGGAGAGCAGGCAACTTGGAACAGAGTAACTTGGGAAGGAAATACAACAACCCATGATCATGTTATTTTGAGAGCTTTAAGAACGAAGCCAGGAGAATTGTTCAAGAAAACTGAGATCAAAAGAACTTATTTTGATTTAGCGGGAATGTCTTTCTTCGATCCACAGCAGATTGGGCAGGAGATTAATCCTAACCAACAAGATAATACCGTTGATATCAATTGGAAATTAGTTGAAAAAGGTTCTTCTCAGGTTCAGTTGCAGGCAGGTTACGGTGGTAACAGCTTTATCGGAACTTTAGGATTGACGTTCAACAACTTCTCTCTTAGAAACTTTTTGAAATTTAAAGACTTCAGACCGGTTCCTCAGGGTGACGGACAGACTTTATCTATTCAGGCGCAAGCTGGTCAGTACTTCCAGAACTACGGTATTTCATTTGTTGAACCATGGTTATTTGGAACAAAACCAACTGCACTTTCTGTAAGTTTAAACAACTCAAGAGTAAATTACAGTCAGGTAAGCGGTCCGGATCAGAGATTAAATATTTTCTCGGCAACGGTAGGTTTAAACAGATTATTGAAATGGCCGGATGATTATTTCTCATTATACACTGGTATTCAGTTTCAAAAATATAACTTCAGCAACTATCCATTTGAGTTTGGGGATACTACAGAATTGTACGGTAATGCCAATAACTTAAGTTTAAATATTGGTTTAAGCAGGAACTCTGCCGGTATCGATCCTATTTTCCCGACAACAGGTTCTAATATCGAATTGTCAGGTAAGTTTACTCCGCCATATTCATTGTTTAGCAACAAAGATTACTCTACAATGTCTCCTACAGACAAATATAAGTGGATGGAATTCTATAAAATCAAATTCAAGGCAGATGTTTACAACGAAGTTGCAGGTAAATTGGTTTTAAGATCTTCTGCTGAAATGGGATTCATGGATGGGTATAACAAGCAATTGGGAGCTCCGCCATTTGAAAGATTCTATGTCGGTGGTACAGGACTTTTCGGAGGTAGATTTGACGGTAGAGAATTAATTCCTTTGAGAGGTTATGAGAATGCTTCTACTTACGGAGGAACCGTTGATGATATTACTCAGAAAGGTGGAGGTACTATTTACAACAGATTTACGTTAGAATTAAGATATCCGATTTCAATGAGCCAGACAGCCAAAATTTATGCATTGACATTTGCGGAAGGTGGTAACGTTTGGAACTCTTGGAGCAATTATAATCCTTTCCAGCTAAAAAGATCTGTTGGGGTAGGGGTAAGAGTTTACATGGGAGCATTTGGATTGATCGGATTTGACTTCGCTTACGGTTTTGATAAAACTATTTTAGGTACAGAACCTTCAGGAACGAAGACCCACTTCCTAATGAACCAATCTTTATAATAAAAATGAAGAATTTTAAAATACTTTTCACATCTTTAGCGCTTTTGCTTTTCGGCTTCAGCAATGCTCAGAAAGTTGGAGTTGTTGACACCAATTATATTTTGAATATGATGCCGCAATACAAAGAGGCAGAAGCAAGATTAAATTCACAAATTGATACTTGGGAGCAAGAACTTCAAAGTATGCAGGCTGAGTACGACAAGAAAAAATCAGCCTTTGAAAACGAAAAAGTTTTATTGATAGGTGATCAGTTGAAGCTTAGAGAAAAGGAAGTAGCAGATTTAGATAAAAACATCAAAACGACTACAAGTTTAAGATTCGGAAAGACAGGAGAGATTCATCAGTTAAGAGCAAATTTAGTAGAACCATTCCAGGATCAAATCTTTACAGCCATCAGAACGATGGTACAAAAGAATGGTTTGGGCATAGTTCTTGATAAAAGTAACGACATTAATGTGATTTCTCTTGAAAAAAGATATGACTATACAGACAAAGTATTAGATATTTTATTAAAAGGAACAACAGATAAAGAAAAAAAATCAAGTAAAAAAAAGTAAAATTAGTTCCTCAGAATTAACTTTTGCTTAAATTTAAAATCTAAAAACAAAATTAATTATTTATTACCCCGTTATGAAAAAATTAAGTGTATTATTTGCAGCAGCGATGATGGTTGTATCTGTAGGTATGGCAAAAGCCCAAAAATTGGCTACGTTAGATGTCGCAGGTATTCTTAATGCTATGCCAGAAAAGAAAAAAGCTGATGCAGATTTAACAGCTTTTGTAAATGCTAAACAAGCTGAAATAAAGAAAAAAGGAGAAGCGGCACAAACTAAGTATGCCCTTTACACTAAAGAAGCTCCTACTAAAACTGAAGCTGAAAATAAAGCAAGAGGTGAGGAAATGCAAAAGCTTCAGGAAGAGATGGCTCAGATGGAAGATAAGATGAGAAAAGATGCTACTGCTAAGCAGGATGCCCTTTTCGAGCCTATCGAGAAAAAATTGATGGAAGTTGTAAACAAAGTTGCTAAAGCAAACGGTTACGATTATATCATGGATGCAAACTCTACTGGTCTTGTTTACAAGAATGGTCCTGATGCAACTGCAGCTGTTAAAAAAGAATTAGGTCAGCCTTAATAGAGATATTAACAAAGATTTATAAAAACTACCACTTCTATTAGAGGTGGTTTTTTTATTTTTGCGCTATGGAAAAAGAAGTATCAACTACGGTAAAAATAAGATTCAGCGATTGTGATCCTATCGGGCATCTGAATAATGTGAAATATTTAGATTATATGTTCAACGCCAGAGAAGATCATGTAGAAGAATTTTATGGTTTCACTTATGAAGAATACACAAAAAAAACAGGTTGTACCTGGATTGCTATTCAAAACGAAATTGCATATTTACGGGAAGTGAGATACAATACCCAAGTTGTCATCAGCAGCAAAACCATAGAAATACAAGACAGAACGGCAAAGGTGGAGATTTTAATGAAAAGTCTCGATGAAAAAACCGTTCATGCGGTTCTTTGGGTCACTGTTATTTATTTTAATATCAAAACAAGAAAATCAGAAGTTCACCCTGAAGACATAAAAGATATTTTCCATAAATTCTTTGTAAATTTAGAACAGAAAGATTTCCAGCCAAGAGTTAAATTTTTAAGATCGCAAAACGCAAAAAATTCATAATAATGAAAAAAATAGTAGTGATAGGCAGCAATGGGCAATTAGGAAATTGTATCAGGAAAATTGCTCCCAATTTTGAATTAGATTATGAATTCGTTTTTACAGATTCAAAAACTTTAGATATAACTAATGAAGAACAAATCAATGATTTCTTTTCAGCACAAAAACCTGAATTCTGCATTAATGCTTCAGCATATACCGCAGTAGATCTTGCCGAGCAGGAAAAAGAAAAAGCATTTGCAGTGAATGCTTATGGAGTAGAAAATTTGGCAAAAGCTTGTTCTGAGCATCAAACTGTTTTTATTCATGTTTCTACAGACTATGTTTTTGATGGCGAAACCAACTTAGATTATTCAGAAGATGATTTTACAAATCCTATCGGAGTATATGGTGAGTCTAAAAGAGTTGGTGAAGAACTCGCTTTAGAAGCAAATCCTCAAACCATTATTTTAAGAACGTCTTGGTTGTACTCAGAGTTTAACAAGAATTTTGTCAAAACAATGCTGAATTTATTCTCACAAAAAGACGAATTAGGAATCGTGGGTGATCAGTTTGGGCAACCTACCAACGCAAACGATTTGGCAGAAGCAATCTTTGAAATCATAGAAAACCCGAAAAAAACTTTTGGAATTTTTCATTTCTCAAATTATCCTGAAACCACATGGTTTGAATTTGCTAAAAAAATCGCAGACTTTTCAAAATCATCTGTGAAATTAAATTCTTTAACCACTGAGCAATACCCAACTCCGGCAAAAAGACCAAAGAGAAGTACGATGTGCTTAGATAAAATTGAAGAAATTTATAAAATAGAACCCAAGCATTGGGAAAATAGCCTGGAAGATTGCGTAGAAATTCTTTCTAAATAATTTTAATATTAAATCGTCATATGTTGTTTTATTTTGAAACCAATATGAATATGGGCGATAGTATGTTCTTTAAAAACAATAGATATCTCATATGAAAAATCTTATCATTGCTTTATTGGTTTTCTTTGTTCAAATAATCAATGCGCAAAACGTGTTCTTGACTAAAGTCGAAAAAACGAATGAGAATCAGGATAAATTTCTATACCATACTATAGAAACCAGCAACGCAGAATATTTGGGTGAAATCGAAGTTCAGGGATTCTCAAATGACGATGCTGCTGTATTTTCTCAGATCTATAAGAAAGCAAAAGAAGTTGGAGCCAACTCTTACACTGTAAAACCATTCGAAAATGTCGATGGTAATTTCCAGAAATTTAATGCTTCAAATTATAGATTTAAGCTCTATTATATTTCTTCCGAAAAATTGCCACAGGAACAAGGTGATCTATATCTGTTTGCATCCTCATCAAAAGATCAAAAGATAAGCATCAATAGAAAAGACTACAATATTTCTCCACGTACTTATTTAAAGATTCCCCTAGTTTCTGGTGAAGTATACACCATTTCAACAAAGAAACTTTTGGGTTCTACAATAAAAATTCAGAAAGGTGCAAAAAGTGCAGATCAATATTATCAGATTTCTTCAGCACGATTAGCAAACAGTTCCCAAAACGACGGAACTCTTCATCTAAAATCTGGTGACATCGTTGGATTGGAAAAATCCTTCGCAGAATTTCTTACGGTCATTTATCAGGAAGTAAAGTAATACTAATTTAAAAAATCTTAAAATATTGCCTCAGAGAATTTCTGGGGCTTTTCTTTTACATGAAACTGTTTTCATTTTTAACACTTCCCTTATATTGCATTTTATTAGCGGCTTTTTCCCGCTCTCCACTCGTGCTCCTCGCTCCAATGTTTTTCCTGGCGCTTGCTGCGGGGTAACCTTTTCTATGGGGGCTAGGGTGGAGGTCATTATATTAATATTTGTCAGAGTAAATAACCTGCATTTAAAAAATGAATGCCTGAGTTCGCTCAGTAGCGCCACATTCATAGCCTGACTCGTTGACATGAAAGATTTAACTCCGAGGAGCCACTGTTTATACTATATATAGATAGTCTAAAGTTTGAGATCCTTTAGGAGCGGTCTATTTGTAGATATTATTACCAAGATTAAAATTTTGAGCTCCTGCGGAGCTCACTGTTCATAGATAGTCGGATAGTATAAATTTTGAGCTCCATGGGAGCGTCCTGTTTGTAGTGTAATTTACAGTAAAGAAGATGAGCTCCGTAGGAGCGGCACATCATATTGCTAATTCTTCACCCGCTCCCTGCCACTCTGTGCTTCTCCAATCCTCCTTTTTGAATGCTCCTCGTTCTAGTCTTTCCTAACATTCACGCTCACAGTCATTCATGCCACCTTTCAAAACCTTTCAAAAGCTCCAACAAACAAACTCTCTAACTTCTCCCGACACAAACCCCCGTCCTCCATCCTCCAACCTCCAGTTTCATAAAAATTTTTCTCTCATGTTTTCAGCTATTTAGCATCAAATATGAATAAAATATGAATTTTATGTTAAATAGATTTGGAAGTAGGGGTATAAACGTACTACTTTTGCCCCACTGAAAACGAGAGTATATCAGTAGCGCAGGAGCGCCTCCGGGCGGATAATTTAAGTTACTTTAATAGGATGTAGATCAAGAAACATTCATTAAAATTTTTAGCGATAAAAATTTGTGAGTTTAGAAAAGATTTGTATCTTTGCAATCCCAATACGGGGAGCGCAGGAGTAGCGGATTAAGGGTTTGAGAAAAGAGTTTAGGGTTACTTAAAAAACTTTAAAATTTCTTCAAAAAACATTTGGTCAATTAGAAATAAGTTATTACTTTTGCACACGCAAATACGGCAACGCCCAACGACAGAAAAGGGTAGCTGAGGAAGCGGAAGAAGAGAGATCATTGAAAAATAGATATAACAACCAAGTAAGGAAAAACTAAAGCGTCAAAACTTTGAGTGAGTCAGACAAACATACAATGGAGAGTTTGATCCTGGCTCAGGATGAACGCTAGCGGGAGGCCTAACACATGCAAGCCGAGCGGTAGAAGATCTTCGGATCTTTGAGAGCGGCGCACGGGTGCGGAACACGTGTGCAACCTACCTTTATCAGGGGGATAGCCTTTCGAAAGGAAGATTAATACCCCATAATATAAGAAACGGCATCGTTTTTTATTGAAAACTCCGGTGGATAGAGATGGGCACGCGCAAGATTAGATAGTTGGTGAGGTAACGGCTCACCAAGTCAATGATCTTTAGGGGGCCTGAGAGGGTGATCCCCCACACTGGTACTGAGACACGGACCAGACTCCTACGGGAGGCAGCAGTGAGGAATATTGGACAATGGGTGAGAGCCTGATCCAGCCATCCCGCGTGAAGGACGACGGCCCTATGGGTTGTAAACTTCTTTTATACTGGGATAAACCTACTTACGTGTAAGTAGCTGAAGGTACAGTATGAATAAGCACCGGCTAACTCCGTGCCAGCAGCCGCGGTAATACGGAGGGTGCAAGCGTTATCCGGATTTATTGGGTTTAAAGGGTCCGTAGGCGGACTCGTAAGTCAGTGGTGAAATCTCATAGCTTAACTATGAAACTGCCATTGATACTGCGGGTCTTGAGTAAGGTAGAGGTAGCTGGAATAAGTAGTGTAGCGGTGAAATGCATAGATATTACTTAGAACACCAATTGCGAAGGCAGGTTACCATGTCTTAACTGACGCTGATGGACGAAAGCGTGGGGAGCGAACAGGATTAGATACCCTGGTAGTCCACGCCGTAAACGATGCTAACTCGTTTTTGGGTCTTCGGATTCAGAGACTAAGCGAAAGTGATAAGTTAGCCACCTGGGGAGTACGAACGCAAGTTTGAAACTCAAAGGAATTGACGGGGGCCCGCACAAGCGGTGGATTATGTGGTTTAATTCGATGATACGCGAGGAACCTTACCAAGGCTTAAATGGGAATTGATCGGTTTAGAAATAGACCTTCCTTCGGGCAATTTTCAAGGTGCTGCATGGTTGTCGTCAGCTCGTGCCGTGAGGTGTTAGGTTAAGTCCTGCAACGAGCGCAACCCCTGTCACTAGTTGCTAACATTCAGTTGAGGACTCTAGTGAGACTGCCTACGCAAGTAGAGAGGAAGGTGGGGATGACGTCAAATCATCACGGCCCTTACGCCTTGGGCCACACACGTAATACAATGGCCGGTACAGAGGGCAGCTACACAGCGATGTGATGCAAATCTCGAAAGCCGGTCTCAGTTCGGATTGGAGTCTGCAACTCGACTCTATGAAGCTGGAATCGCTAGTAATCGCGCATCAGCCATGGCGCGGTGAATACGTTCCCGGGCCTTGTACACACCGCCCGTCAAGCCATGGAAGTCTGGGGTACCTGAAGTCGGTGACCGTAACAGGAGCTGCCTAGGGTAAAACAGGTAACTAGGGCTAAGTCGTAACAAGGTAGCCGTACCGGAAGGTGCGGCTGGAACATCTCATTTTAGAGCGTCTTTCGACGTTAAACAAATAAAGGTACTTTACTGTACCATGTACTTGCTTAAAAGAAAACGTTTTAGTTTTTTACTCGGTTGCTTATATTATAAAAATACAAAACCCACTAGAAATTAGTATCAGGGAAAGAGAGATTTTAGTTACAGAAGTTAGAGGTTAGATCATTAGAAGTTAGTATTAAAGCTAACAACTAAAAACCGACAACCGACAACTAAAAACATGAAGTCTCGTAGCTCAGCTGGTTAGAGCGCTACACTGATAATGTAGAGGTCGGCAGTTCGAGCCTGCCCGAGACTACTAATTTTGAGTACAGGAGTTTGAGAGTATAAGAGATAATGAGTTAACGCTCAAACCCTCCAACACAATCACTCGCCAACTCAACTAGAGGGGAATTAGCTCAGCTGGCTAGAGCGCCTGCCTTGCACGCAGGAGGTCAAGGGTTCGACTCCCTTATTCTCCACAATTACTGAAAAGTAATGAAAAGATTACAGAGATGTAACAAGAATAGAAGTTATTTAAAAAAGAAAACAAAGGATTTTAGCCGATAGGGGCTAGAGCATCCCGATTCATCGGGAAGGTCAAGGGTTCGACTCCCTTATTCTCCACAGTTTTGCGAGTTTGATTTAAAAGTAAGATGAATAGAGCCAAAACAAATATTCATTTATCAGACAAGCAGAAAGACATAAGATCATTGACATTAACGGTAAAAATATCACAAAGAGAAAACCGAGCGCAATTAAGCGTTTGAGTTTACAAAATAGTTTAACAGCGATGTTAGACAAAAAATACTGAACTAATTAATAATTAGGAAAGAAATCGTTAAGGGCGTATGGCGGATGCCTAGGCTTTCAGAGGCGAAGAAGGACGCGGTAAGCTGCGAAAAGCTGCGGGGATCGGCACACACGAATTGATCCGCAGATGTCCGAATGGGGCAACCCGGCATGTTGAAGACATGTCACCTCGTAAGAGGAGCAAACCAGGAGAACTGAAACATCTAAGTACCCTGAGGAAAAGAAATCGAAGAGATTCCGTAAGTAGTGGCGAGCGAACGCGGATTAGCCCAAAAGTCTTTATATATTTAATAGAATGTTCTGGAAAGAACAGCCATAGAGGGTGATAGCCCCGTACATGAAAGGTATATTTAGATGATAAATGAGTAGGGCGGGACACGTGAAATCCTGTCTGAATATGGGGGGACCATCCTCCAAGGCTAAATACTCCTGAAAGACCGATAGTGAACAAGTACTGTGAAGGAAAGGTGAAAAGCACTTCGAATAGAAGGGTGAAATAGAACCTGAAACCGTACGCCTACAAGCGGTCGGAGCCCACAAGTTGGGTGACGGCGTGCCTTTTGCATAATGAGCCTACGAGTTAATGTTACTAGCGAGGTTAAGTACTTCAGGTACGGAGCCGGAGCGAAAGCGAGTCTGAATAGGGCGCTTAGTTAGTAGTATTAGACGCGAAACCTTGTGATCTACCCATGGGCAGGTTGAAGCTTTGGTAACACAAAGTGGAGGACCGAACCGGTTGACGTTGAAAAGTCTTCGGATGACCTGTGGGTAGGGGTGAAAGGCCAATCAAACTGGGAGATAGCTCGTACTCCCCGAAATGCATTTAGGTGCAGCGTCGTGTATAAGTTTATTAGAGGTAGAGCTACTGATTGGATGCGGGGGAGTCAAATCCTACCAATTCCTGACAAACTCCGAATGCTAATAAATGTTCCACGGCAGTGAGGGCGCGGGTGCTAAGGTCCGTGTCCGAGAGGGAAAGAACCCAGACCAACAGCTAAGGTCCCCAAATCTCTATTAAGTTGAAGCAACGCGGTTGGACTGCATTGACAGCTAGGATGTTGGCTTGGAAGCAGCCATTCATTTAAAGAGTGCGTAACAGCTCACTAGTCGAGCGGTCCGGCATGGATAATAATCGGGCATAAATAGAGTACCGAAGCTATGGATTTACAACTTAGGGTTGTATCTGGTAGGGGAGCATTCTGTTTGCACAGAAGCTGAGTCGTGAGGCTTGGTGGAGCGTACAGAAAAGAAAATGTAGGCATAAGTAACGATAAAGCGGGCGAGAAACCCGCTCACCGAAAGACTAAGGTTTCCTCAGCCATGCTAATCAGCTGAGGGTTAGTCGGGACCTAACGCGAACCCGAAAGGGGTAGTGGATGGACAATGGGTTAATATTCCCATACTTGCTCACACTAAAAAGGGGACGGAGTGCCGTACTTACTGGAGACTGACGGAATAGTCAAGACCTAGCCTTCGGGCGAAGTTGCTGTAAGGAAAGTGCTTCCAAGAAAAGCCGAAGTGAAGCAACCCGTACCAAAACCGACACAGGTAGTCGAGGAGAGAATCCTAAGGTGCTAGAGTGAATCATGGTTAAGGAACTAGGCAAAATAGTCTCGTAACTTCGGAAGAAGAGACGCCAGCAGCAATGCTGGCCGCAGTGAAGAGGCCCAGGCGACTGTTTATCAAAAACACAGGACTCTGCTAAATCGAAAGATGCTGTATAGGGTCTGACACCTGCCCGGTGCTGGAAGGTTAAGGAAGGGCGTTAGCAGCAATGCGAAGCGTTTGACTGAAGCCCCAGTAAACGGCGGCCGTAACTATAACGGTCCTAAGGTAGCGAAATTCCTTGTCGGGTAAGTTCCGACCTGCACGAATGGTGTAACGATCTGGGCACTGTCTCAACCATGAGCTCTGTGAAATTGTAGTAACGGTGAAGATGCCGTTTACCCGCAATGGGACGAAAAGACCCTGTGAACCTTTACTATAACTTCGTATTGACTTTGAGTAAGTAATGTGTAGGATAGGTGGGAGACTTTGAAGCAGGCACGCTAGTGTTTGTGGAGTCAACGTTGAAATACCACCCTTTACTTACTTGGAGCCTAACTTGATTTATCAAGGACACTGCGTGGTGGGTAGTTTGACTGGGGTGGTCGCCTCCAAAAGAGTAACGGAGGCTTTCAAAGGTACCCTCAGCACGCTTGGTAACCGTGCGTAGAGTGTAATGGCATAAGGGTGCTTGACTGTGAGACCTACAAGTCGATCAGGTGCGAAAGCAGGACATAGTGATCCGGTGGTTCCGTATGGAAGGGCCATCGCTCATAGGATAAAAGGTACTCCGGGGATAACAGGCTAGTCTCCCCCAAGAGCTCACATCGACGGGGAGGTTCGGCACCTCGATGTCGGCTCGTCACATCCTGGGGCTGGAGAAGGTCCCAAGGGTTGGGCTGTTCGCCCATTAAAGTGGCACGCGAGCTGGGTTCAGAACGTCGTGAGACAGTTCGGTCTCTATCTATTGCGGGCGTTAGATGTTTGAGAGGGCTTGATTCTAGTACGAGAGGACCGAATTGAACAAACCTCTGGTGTATCAGTTGTACCGCCAGGTGCACCGCTGAGTAGCTACGTTTGGAAGAGATAAGCACTGAAAGCATATAAGTGCGAAACTCGCCTCAAGATGAGACATCTTTTAAGGGTCGTTGGAGATGACGACGTTGATAGGCTACAGGTGTAAAGTTGGTAACAGCATAGCCGAGTAGTACTAATTACCCGTAGATTTATTGCCTAATTGGCAAGCCTTAATTGCGCAATCAAGGTTCTCTCTTTGTGAACATTTTTATCGATAAAACAGTTGACAGTAGGGAGTTGACAGTTGATAGTATCATACCATCAACAATCAACCAAAAACTGACAACCATATACAACCTTTAGGGTGGTTTTAGCGGTGGGGCTCACCTGTTCCCATTCCGAACACAGAAGTTAAGCCCACCAGCGCCGATGGTACTGCGAAAGCGGGAGAGTAGGTCGCCGCCAGTTTTTATTTAAAAGTCTCATACATTCAGTTGTATGAGACTTTTTTTTGTTCTAAATCTACCTAAAAGTAAACGAATCCGCCATCTGTAAATCAAATTTTAACCTCCAATATTCAAGGTTTGAGATCCGGTTTGGGGAAAGAAGTTGATGAAAGTTCAAGTTGAATGTAATCTATCGAAAGCAAGAATCTAAACAGTTGCTCCTTAAAAGCAATATCTATGTAGAAAAAAGCTGACGCGTTCCTATGGAAGGCTATCTATTCCACCATTTATATTTTTTTAACGACATTACAAGTTGCTCCGTAGGAAGGATATTTGTGTAGGAAAAGTTAATGCGGGGAAAAGTGCATTCCGTCGGATCGATATCTGTTTATCATCTAAGAAGTGATTTGTCTCAGGGGTTGAAATAATGTACAGGTCGCTCCTAAGGAGCTTCTCCATCCGTGAGCTGTATTCTTTTTCTATTAACAGTCCGCCGCTCTGCGGCTTTTCAAGCAGTTGTACTTATTGCAGAACTATTTGTAGTACGTATTTTGAATCGTTTAAGATGATTGCAAAAACCTTGATTATAATGAAATAGTAAGAAATCATTACCTTTTAAAATATATCCAGAAAATGTAATTTTGCCTAAAGCCTAAAGCCTAAAGCCTAAAGCCTAAAGCCTAAAGCCTAAAGCCTAAAGCCTAAAGCCTAAAGCCTAAAGCCTAAAGCCTAAAGCCTAAAGCCTAAAGCCCAAAGCAAGATTTGAGAACGAAAAAAATGATTGTTTTGACAGATAATCAAAAGAATGCAGTCACCCCTAGCCCAGATCGCAACGGCATCCTTTTTTGTTGCAAGGACAAAGCACAGGCACAAAAAGATACAGTGGAGAGCTGGATAAAGCTTCTGATAAAGGAGAGAAGTTTAAAGCCCACTAATTGTAAAAACTATTCTGCTGTTGTAACTGGCAACTGGAGTAGTTACTGAAACTCCACTCAATTGCATTTGAATTGGAATATTGGTGTATGAAGCTAATGCTAAAACTGCTTGAATTCTGAATAATTCAACATCAGTTTGGGTAAACGGCAAATAGGTCGTTCCACCTGTTATGGTACAAAGTACGCAGAGCGTTGTACCATTTCCTGTTCTCTTAGCTGCTAAGAGCAATGAATTATGCCAAGTCGGGTTGGGTTCATAATGCACAGATACTTTTGCAGTTCCTAAAAGTAGGGGAACGGAAGCCGCCAAAAGAATTTGGTTGGCAGCACTTTCGTAAGTTCCGGAATAATTATTTCCTGCTTCTGTAATAGGAACTATAGGTACAGTCCAGTTTGTTCCACCTACAGTTAAGGTCTGAGATTTCATACTTGCTGCAAAAACTAATAAAATGATAATATAATAATATTTTAACAATCTTGTTTTAATCTTCATAATCTTCGGTTATTCAGTGATGGTATAGGTGATTACAATCGGTGTATTTGTTCTCGCAGATAAATTAGCATATGTGTTGGCAGATAATGTGATGGTTATTTGATGTCCATTATTTGCGCCATTGCCGGTATGTGCTCCACCAATTCCGCTGATAATTGTTTGTGCAGTTGTAGATAAAGTTACTGTTGCACTTGGAGTTCCGAAAACGCCGGCTCCGCCTGATGCTGTTGCAGCTTGGAGTCTGACATTAACTCCCGGTATCACCTGATTTACTGAGGCAGTAATTCTCCTTGTAGTTCCACCTGATACGATTGCAGATGTGTAGTTGATCCACTTCGAGGTGTTGGGAGCGGGCGCAATCAATTGTCCTCCGGCATCAGTAGGTGCCGTAAAATTCATTGTAATATTTCCTGCGGGTTCAATATCCATCAACGTTACAACAGGTAATGTGATGCCGACCGTTCTGTTTCCCGTTGTTTGTGAAAATAGATTACAGGAAAATAAGCAAACTGCTAAAATTGATATTTTAAAATAATTCATTTTTGTTTTTTATTTTCGATGTAACTCACTTTTATACTCTCTTGCTGATATTTTATTTCAGATTGCTGTTTTATAACATTGATGATGATGTTTTTTGATTCTGATGGTTTTAGATTTATATCAAACTGATCGATAGGGATTTTATATTTTTTATCTAAACCATTTCTGTACACCTTAATTTTCCAATCTCCGGGACGCAAATAAGTAAAATCAAAATTTTGCCCGATTACCGCTAGCTTTCTAAAGGTCTGTTCTCCGTTTGAAGCTTCAATAATTAAATTTTCTTTTTTCTTTCTATTTTTTTTAAGTGGAAGTTGTGCAAAACTTAATTTACTTTCTGGCTCAGAGTACTCAATTTTCCCCTGAATACTCGCTGCACTTGTTAACCCGAAATTAAAAACATTTTTTTTTTGATTTAAAACTAAAGAAATCGGTAAACTGACATCAGGAATATCATTGATTTCTGTTGTTGATCGGTCGATTTCCAAAACGTATTCTCCGGGATTTATATTTTTGAATATATAATTTCCGTTTTTGTCTGTTACCGAAAGATGATTTCCTAAAATCAAACGGATGCCGTCAACATTTTTTACTGCAAGATTGTTGATCGTTCCGGAAAGTGTTGTGTATTCTGCAGTTTTTTGCGTCGGAACATTCATTCTTAAGGTGTAGCGAAGTGAGAAAATAAAATCTTTATTTCCCATTTCTCCTCTTTGCAAATTGTATCGTGCAGACAAATCAAAGTCATGACCTCGTACAAGTTGTTGATGAAAAAGAAGTTCAAAAAGATTTCGGTCGGTATAATAATCTTCAGGCATATAATTATTCTGATAAAATAAACTGAAGCTGGTTTTATCAGAAAATCGGCTCATCATTCTCGCACCGTAATAAAACTGTTTCTGGTTTTGCAGCTGATAGCGTGAAGTGACCGCATAACTTCCATATAGATTAAATGAAGTTTTAAACTTTTCGAAACCTACATTCGCTGTGTAAATACTTGAATTGCCCGAAAATCCAGACAAGAAGTTATTAGTATTACCAAATTGTCCTTCAAAATTCAATTGAAAAATTCCGATTTGCTGATCAATGCTTATTTTGAAAAATTGTTCTTTATAATCAAATTCTTTCGGTATCAATCGATCTTCATATCTTTGAAACCCGTTATAAAACATGACTGAACTGCTGGGTAAATATTTATACTGAATTCCGTACTGCAGATATTTTCGATATGGTGCTGCAAGAAATAAAGTGTCTCTCTGAAAATTTCTTGCATCCTGTGTATAGGTCGAAATTAAATTTATTTTTTTTGAAATCCTGAACTGTAGATTGCCATTAAACGTATTGGTATTATTAAAATATCCTGCATATTCTGGGCTTGATCTCATATACATAAGATTTCCGCTAACCTGTTTTAAATTTGCATGAGTTTGCAACATGTAAGCCATTCCTTCTGTTTTATCTGTTTTGCTGTAAGATGTTTCTCCAGCAATTTCAAAGTTATTGTTGAGCTTAAATTTTGCAGTGATGTATGGTAAATGTGCATTAGAATCTAATCTAAAATTACTAAAACTAAAGTTTACGTTTTCCTTTCTCGGGATTTTATACAGATATCCAGCTGTAATTTCTGATTCTTTGGAGATATTAAATTTTGTATAAAAATTAAATTCATCTTTTATATCCCTGAAAAATCTTGGGTGATTATAAAAACCACCAAAACTTATTTTTTTTAAATCAAATCTGGCCTCGGCGCCACGCCCATATCTTGCATACTCCGTTAAAAATGATGAAGAGAAATTTTTATCTCCGAGATGAATATATAAATTGTCTCGTTTGTAATTCACAAAATATTCTTCATATTGGGTGAAAGAATTGAATTCCACAGGATTTTTTGTAATTGCACGGAATTCCATAAGATTTTTATTTTCATGATCTAAACTTCCTTTTCCATAAATTTCTCCTTGAAATCCGTCATTATATTCGCCACGGTTTTGCATTCCGACAAAAGACATTGATGCAGAGATAGGAATTCTATGAAAAATATCATCTTCAATAGGCTGTGTTGAAATTATTTTAATGCTGGTGTAGATCGTTTGATTCTCTTTGGGGTTTCCTACCGGATAAACGGTAAGATTTAGATTTATAAATTCATTTTTTCCTAATTCTGGGTTGGTGATTTTTGTGATGGTAATTAATTTTTCTTCTCCTGCAGGTAAGTTTAGACTAATATCTTCATCAACGACTGCATTTTTACTTTCTAAAATTAAATTTTCAGAAACATTGCCGTTGTTTTTTACAAGGAAAGTTGATCTGATAGTTTCTCCGGCTTTTACAAATTCAGGTGAATTAATCGTGGTCAATGTAAGTTTTCTGTTTCCGGAAACGATAAAATCTGTAGTTTGGATAAATTCTTCTCCTGTATTTTTTTCGATTCCTTTTATTGTAATTTTATGTTGACCTTGTGGAGTTTCTGTAGCGATTTTTAACGGAACAATGTGAATTGTACTCTCGTTAGACGAAATTTTTATCTGATCATTCTTTAAAATCGGAATGATTGATTGGTGAGACGTTTCAATTGCAATGTCAAATATTTTATTCTCTGAAGTTTTGTTTTCTATGGTAAATGAAATAGAAGATGAAGTTCCCGGCTTTAAACTATCTTTTTTTTGAGAAAAAAGAAGTGCTGGGAATAGAATGGTAGTATATAGTAACCACGCTTTAATCATTCTTTATTTCTAGTTCAACATTAAGTGCGAATGCATTTTCGTCCTTATCAGTGGCAATGAGAACCGCATTGTATTTTTCAGGAGGCATTTTACTGATATCGATATAAAACGATTTTGAAGTCTGTGGTAGCAGCCCCATTGGCAGACTTGAAAAAGTTGCGATTTTGTCTCCGTTTTTTTTGTTATATATCTCAATAGTAATACTCGGCTTACAATAAAGATTTCCTTCGTTGGCGACTGCAATTTTTAAAATTTGTAGTTTATCTTCTTTTTCAATTTTTACTCCTTCAAATTTCAGATTGGGCGTTGCTTTTTCAGAATCTATATCAGTGATGATTTGAATAGCGTATCGAACAATGGATGTTATATTTACGCCTTGTTTTTCGTTGCTTGGCTTAATGTTGTCTACTGGTTCTACAATGATTACACTCCAATAGCTTCCTACATCAGTAACTTGTTTTGGAACTGTGATTTCGTATAAGATTTCTGTCTTTTCCTTTGATTTTACGTTGATTAAATTTGTATTCATCTTAATCCATTCAGCATTGCTTTTAGGATTGGTATTGGGAGTAGTATACTGTATAGATCCGTCTGATTGATAACTAAAATCCTGCAGAAATATTTTTATGTTCTGCGGTTGATTGCTCGTGTTTTCCAAGCTTATTTTTCCTTTATAAACTTGTCCGTTTTCAACTTTATAGTTGTGTGAAAGCCCGTTCAGAATGACAATGTTAGCTTTCACAAGGAAAGATGAAAACATCAGGATAATGAAAAAGATGATTCGCTTTAGCATATGAATGTAAAGTTTGAGTTTAACATAAAGACAAGAAAAACTAGGAGAAACTTAAATTTTAAATTTCTCCGGGTTTAAAAGATGTTTTTCAGAATTTAGTTATCCGAAATAGTATAAGTCACGGTCGCAACAGCAGTTGTAGTTGCTTCAAGATCTGCATAAGCAGCGATGGTACCAGATCCACTTCCTGCCGCTAAAGCATAAGTAAGATTGTGACCATTATTTGCGCCATCTCCAGTGTAAGCACTTCCAATTCCGGAAATGATTGTTTGATCTGCGGCAGTTAGCGTCAACTGTGCAGATGGAGTTCCCAGAGTTCCTCCTCCTGAACCGGTTGCTGCAGCAGCAGTTACTCTGATGTCGATACCGGGAATTATTGCATCAACTGTTACCGAAACATTGCGGGTGGGGTTATCTGTCGATTTAATCGATGAATAATTCAGCCAAAGTGCGTTGTTTGTACCACTTGGAACTATAGGAAGACCAGCTTCGTCAGGAGCTGTAAATCCTAAAGTTATGTTTTTGTTGGCAGCAGGCTCAATGTCTACGAGTGCAACTTCAGGAACGGTAATCCCGATAGTGTGATTGTCTGTGTTGCTGTCTTGCGCTTTTAGATTTGCTGAAAAAGCAAAAGCTGCTAAAGACATAGCAAAAGTTAATGTTGTTTTTCTCATGGGTTATTTTTAGAATTTAAAGTTAATAAAAATTCATTACAATATGAAATATTTAATTATAATATTTTATTGTTACTTATTCGTTTACAATATTTTACTATGGTTAATAAATAGTATTTTGAATATATATAAAAAATAGATTAGTGAATTATGACTAAAACTAACAGCAAAAAAAAAATCTTACCCATTGTTTTGTGTAAGATTTTATCTAAGTTTTAAATTATTTTAAGACCAATGAGGATCCGTCACTGTAGGTTTTCCTGATTCTATTCTTCCCGCAAAATGCCAGTTGTTATTTTCAGTTTTTATTTTGAGATCGTACCAACCTTTTGTTTTATCAAGATTGAAAATAATTTTTTCTCCTGATGATTTGAGAGAGATTTCTTGTTTTTCTCTGTCATACAGATTTTCTAAAATAATATCTGTTTTGTGAGCAGAAGTCTTTTTCAGTTTTATTTCTACTTCATTTTTCGAAATGTTATTTGATAAAGTTACTTCTACCTCTTCTTTTTTATTTCCTTTAAATTTTCTTACAAAACCGTTAGGTCCTAATATTTCATAATTATATGCGGCCTCATTCACTTCGTGAGAGATCTCATTGTTTGAATAGAGCGCATAAGAAAAATAATAATCTGCTGTATCAAATTTATTTTTATCATAAATAATTAAAGGTACCGCAGTATCTTTAAGGTTGGTCATTACAATCTTATTATTTTTAAGATTGACCTCATAGTCGTATGGTAATGGGTTGGATGGTTTTATGCCTCTTTCCTGAATTTGTAATAATTGATGATTGATTTCTTTTTCAGAATACCATTTGAGATCGGGTGTAGGTTTATTTTTTGCTGAATTAATGATCTTCGCATACTCTTTTTGATCCAAATAATTCATTGTAGGAATTTTGCTTTCAGCTTTGTTGAAAGCTGACGTCAAGTCACCACAGATTGCTCTACGCCAATCGCTGATGTTGTCTATCGCTACATCTTTATTATATTTTTTCTTTATAAATTTTTCAAGAAATTGTAAAACCGAAGTATGATCAGAAACCTGAGAGTTGACAAAACCACCTTTCGTCCAAGGTGAAGCTATAATCATCGGAACACGAAATCCTAAACCGACCGTTCCCTCTATTCTTTCGTTATCACGAAGATCAGCACTTGACATATATTCCTGATTCTTATTCACATATTCTACACCTTCTTTTCCGTTAATATCAACGGGTTGATTAGGATTGACGGGCGGAGCAAAAGGGATAATATGATCAAAATAACCATCATTTTCATCATAATTTATAATGAAAATTGTTTTTTTCCAGGTTTCAGGATCTTGTGTAAGAATATTCAGAACTTCAGAAATATACCATGCTCCGTACCAAGGCGAACCCGGATGATCAGAAAACCTCTCAGGCGCAACCAACCAGGAAACTGTTGGAAGTTTTTTGTCTTGTACATCTTTTTTGAACTGATGTAAGACATCACCTTTCGGCACAACCAGCCTTTCACCGTTTTCATCTTTTCCCACTTCTAAATTCCAGTAATCAGGATCATACGAATTGATGGTGAATGCTTTTTTGTGAAGATTTTTTTCTTTTTGTGAAAGCTTTGCAAAATTGTCAGGATGGTATTTTATTAAATCTTCTTCAAGCTCTTTAATTAAATTTTCAAAACGTTCTTTGTTTTTCGGATTTCTCTCAATTTCAGTTTTTAAATGATTCATGAGATTGGGAATATTTTGATGGTAACCTGTAGAAAATTTGACATTAAAATTAGAAAACCATTCAATGGGATTATCGGTAAAATTGCTCAGCCAAGATTCTTCTTCACCCGGCATTCCTTTCGGAAGACTGATTTCGTTTTGATAAATTCTCCACGAGACATCTTTTTCTTCTAATATTTCAGGAAAACTTTTCCATCTTGCCTGTCTGTTTTTATCATAATCAATGTTATCATTGTAAACATTGGCTTTTACTTTGCCATTTTGCTGTTCACGAATCGTTCCAGACCAAAAAAATAATCTGTTGGGTGTAGTTCCCGTTAATGACGAACAGAAATACTGATCAAAAATAGTAAATGAATCTGCCAACTGATAGTAAAAAGGTAAATCTTCACGATTGTAATAACCTAAAGTCAACGGCATTTCCTTATAATTTTTATTTCCTGAAGCTTTTGCCTGAAGCCATTTATCATACTTCATTCCATTCAGAGCGTGTTGCTGATCAGACCAAGAATGGGGGAGTGAGCTCATCCACGTAGATTTGGTATTTTTTAAATCTAATCTTCCCGGAGCAGCATATTTTCCATCATTATTTTTCTGAAAAAATACCGAGTGACCATCTTCTTTTACAAATGCAGTTTGATCTAAAAATCCCCGAACTCCTTTCAAAGATCCGAAAGCGTGATCAAAAGAACGGTTTTCCTGCATCAAAATCACAACGTGTTCTGCATCATAAAATGTAGATCCTGTCGCAGCTTCTATGGTTAAAGCTTTTAAAATTGCAGGATGCAACATACTTGAAGTTCCCAAACCGGCCATTAAAATGCCTGATTTTTCTAAAAATTCTCTCCTGTTCATATCAAAAATAATAAGTAAGAAAGAAACCGCAAGTATCATCATCTGCTTACGGTTTCTTGACTTGAAATTACAAAATTGTTAGCTTTCTATTACTGCAACCACCAAGGTTTTGATGTAATATTATCCTGACCGTTGTACTGTGCAGCCAATGCAGCTTGAAGGTTAGTATTGTTATAATTGTATTCTACCTGTGGATATCTGAATCTTGAAGGCGCAGTAACTCCTGTTTGCAAAGGCAGATTTGGGTAACCAGTTCTCAAGTAATCCTGATAAGATGTCCATTGCCCTTGATGGAACATGGTCATATATTTTTGGGTAATAATTTTTTCAAGCTGAGTCTGAAGCGGCGCAGAATTATTATAAACCACTAAAGAACCTGCCAAATAATTATCAACATTAAATCCTGCAAAATACTGATTCGAATTTTTTACATATGTCTGGTAAAACTGAAAACTAGCTTTGATGGCATTGTCATAATGCGTTTTGGCAGATCCTGAAATCCAGCCTCTTGCTATGGCTTCGGCCAAAATAAATTCAAGCTCAGCATAAGAAAGAATGGAAGAAGGCTCGTTGGTTGCATCTTTATAAAATCTTTCGTTGACCTTTGAAATATTTTTAGCGATAATCAATGCGGCATTATCAGCATAAGGTGAATTAGGATTTCCTCCGTTGTAACCGTTAAAGTTGGTAATTGCCAAACCATTTTCTTTAGCCGAGGTCGTCTGTTCTGCAAACGTAAAAATTCTCGGATCTTGTCTGTTTTTAAATAAATTGATAAAATAATTCGCCATATACAAACTAGAACCATAACCACTGCTGTTGAAAGTTGTGTATCGGCTGTCTGCAGCATCTGCAAATTTCAGTTCACCATTATCCTGAATGGAAGTCATTAAAGTCTGACTTCCTGCAATGGATGCAAATTCCGTGGCAATATTGATTCCGCCAATGGTTGTTTTTTTAGATAAAGTCATCAAGACTTTTAGACGGAACGAGTTGATGAGTTTTTTCCATTTTGTAGCGTCACCGTTGAAAATGATGTCCCCAGCAATCGCATCTGAAGAATTGATTAAATCGTTGGCTTCTTTCAGTTCATTTAAAACTCCTGCCATTACCGTTTCCTGACTGTCGTATTTTGGTTGTGTAATGCCCGATTCTCCTTTTATCGCTTCAGAATAAGGAATGCTTCCGAATTTTAAACTTAAATTATAGAAATGAAAAGCTCTGTAAAACTTACCAATTGCCTGATAATTTTTATTGTTAATTCTTTCGGCTTCCTGCATCATTTTCATCGTGTTCAGCAAATCTGTGCTGTACGTACCAAATGAAGCGTCATTCCATTTCATGTATTGGTAAATATTTTCACCATCGGTACCAATCAGCATTCTGGAAGCGTACATCGGATCTCCCTGAACTGCAAATGCAGATTTTGAAACGTATGTTAAAAGATATTTCGGGTCGATATTAGCCTGGTCATTCGGGTTTTCGTTGATTTTATCCAAATCGGTTTCGCAAGCTGAAAGAGTAAATAATCCAACGGCTAAAACTGCTATTTTTAAGATATTATTTTTCATTTGTTTTAATTAAAATTTAAGATTAAATCCTACTCCGAACCATCTGCTCGAAGGATCCTGAATATCATTTCCTGAACCTGACGTCTGACTTCCTATCTGGAAATCGGGATCTGAGTAAAGATTTTTAGATTTTTTCCACATGGCTAAATTGTACCCTGAAATATTAGCCGTAAAGCTTTTCACAAAACCATTCGGGTTTAATAAGTGAGAGAAATCATATTCTAAAACTACTGATCGCAGTTTTACAAAAGTTCTGTCGAAAACATTCGCAAACAATTCGCTTTCATCTTCAGTAACTCTAGCCTGATAAGGATAATTCTGCGCCCAGCTTTGGAAACTGATAGCTGTTGTATGAGGTGTGTAAGTTCCTGTAGAAGCATTGTAATTTACACCGTCCGGAACAAAATAATACGTTCCCGGATTTGCATATTCAACATCTCTGTAAGCAGTAGAGTTCGGATGTTTACCACCCCACCACATTTTTTCTACCACCTGAGATCTCATCACACCGCCGATTCTACCGTCGATTCCGATGTTTAAGCTTAATTTTTTGTATTTAAAGGTGTTGTTAAAACCAAAAGTCCAGTCCGGGTTGAAATGCCCGAGATTAGTTGGTGTGGTTGCTCTTGTCGGCATTCCGGTTGTAGCGTTTAAAATCACTTTTCCATCCGGAGATTTTTGCCATGTTACGTCATAGTAGGTATCCATCCTTTCGCCCAACTTGATGTTGTTGTAGTTTGGCATTCCGGCGTAGATTTCCGTTAAGGTTTTCTCATAGGTACTCCAGTTGATTAATGATCTCCAGGTGAAATTGGTGGTTTTAACGGGAACTAAACCTAAAGAGATTTCAAGACCTTTGGTTGTATATTCGTTTCCGTTCACGTTCTGGGAAGTAAATCCTGAAGAAGGTGTACTTGGGAACTGAAGGATATTGTCATAATCTAAAGTTCGGAAATAAGTTGCGTCTAAAGTCACTCTGTTGTTAAACAAACCAGCCGTTAAACCGATTTCGTAAGATTTGGTCTGTTCAGGTTTTAGTGAATTTTCATAATTCAAAGTCGTCGGATAATAGAACGTAGGATTTCCGTTAAAACTAACTCCGTTGTTATTTAAATAATAATTTCTAATCGCATAAGGCTGAAAATCGTAAGCTACTTTTGCCCATGAAGCGGAAACTTTCAATAAATTAATCGCTTCAGGCATTGTAACCAAATTAGAAACAATTGTACTTAATGAGGCAGAAGGATAGAAATAAGATCTGTTGGCTTTCGGTAACGTTGATGACCAGTCATTTCTTCCGGAAACGTTGATGAAAAATGCATTGTACAAACCAATATCAATTGTTCCGTAAGTAGAGTAAATGAGTTTTTCTTTCAGGTAATTGTAATATTTTACCGCACCTGTAGAATTATCTAATGAATATACTTCCGGAATCTTTAATCCGTCTGTTGAAGCATTACCAATATCATTTTTATAGTAAAAAGTTGATGCTCCCGCATTCACACTGAAATCAAAATTATCAGAAATCTTTTTCTTGTATGTTGCCAAGATATCAGAGTTCATATTCCAGGTTTTGGTGTCATTTAAAATATAACCTCCATTTCTAGGTGCACTGTAATTAAAATAAGAATACGGACTTGAAATCTCCTGTTTGTTGTGGTTTTCAACAATTGAAGCTCTTCCTTTGATAGAAATATCTTCTGTTGCTTTATACTCTAAACTCGTTTGAGCATTGATGATATTCGTGCGGTTTTGATTTTTATATTTTTCAGCACCAAACCAAGGGTTGTTGTACCAAGCGTAGTTCCAGTTGGCCTGTGTTTTTCCTTCCTGCCCCGGAACCCAAAGATGATTTTTTAAAGCATTTCCGTCTACATCGCCTCCCATCCAAATCAAAATCGTGTACATGTGACCGCTGGGGTTGTAGTCATAATTGGGAACGTTGGGTGTGAAAGTCTGGTTAAAATTAAATTTAGTATCAAAAATAAATTTCTCCCCGAAATAATTTTGAGACGCAAAGTTGATTCCGTAACGCTGCAGATACGCCTCAGGAATTCTATCATCATAATTCATAAAGTTCCCTGAAAGCCTGTATGAATCTTTATTGTGTTTATAACTGATCGAGAAATTGTTGTTGTTGATGACCGCTGGCTTCATGAAAGTTTTTAAGTTATCATGATATTTCCAGTCGATAGGCACTCTTTCATATCTTGACTTATCATCATAAGGACTTCCGGCAACGGTTCCATACCATTCAATGACCTGCCCAGTTTGCTTGTCTCTGATTGGACTGTTCCATTGAGCAATTTTTAAACCTGGAACGAATTTTGGTCCCCAAATCATATCTCCGTCATTTACTCCACCGTCGGCTCCGTCCCAAAATTCATATTTTCCCTGAGAACCATTCCCATATTCAGTCTGAGTTTCCGGGAGATTGGTGAATCCTGCAGTAACCATTGTGTTTTGAGAAAACTCAACAGAAAACCCTTGCTTCTTAGCGTTTTTTGTAGTGATTAAAACCGCTCCATATCTACCTCTTGATCCGTACAAAGCAGAAGCAGTTGCTCCTTTCAGCACGTTAATATTCGAAATATTGTTTGGATCTAAATTCTGAAAAACTTCAGGTTCTACAATGACACCGTCGATAACATACACCAAGTTGGTGTTTCCTCTTAAAGAAAAAACTGGCTTCTGCTGCATTCCTGTTGGGTTCGAAACGTTTAAACCGGCAACCTGTCCTGAGAATAAGTTTCCTAAACTCGGTGTGGTGATTGTTTCAAATTGTTTGGTGTTAACTTCCTGTGTAGAATATCCTAATTTTTCTTTCTTTTTTTCAATTCCTAAAGCGGTGATTACAACACCTTCAATCTGTTTTTCATTTACTTTTTTCAGCACGATGGTGTAATTTCTTCTCGAAGAAACTTCTACAGTGTAAAGTGAATAATGATCAGAGTAAAACTCTAAAATATCTTTCGGATTGGCAGAAATCGTGAAATTTCCATTTTCATCTGATGTAACTGTTGTTCCCGTGTTTTTGTCGGTAATATTTACTCCAGAAACTGCAGTTCCCTCTTCTGATTTTACAGTTCCGGTAATGTTGGTTTCCTGTGCACTCAGATAGAGTGGAAGCAACAATACCGTAAACGTGGCTAAAGTTTTTTTCATTTTCTAAATTTGACTGCAAATTTAGAGGGGTACTGTTACTTAGGTTTTAACACTTTGTTACGAAAAAAATATTATTTCAATAAGAGACAATGATAAAAATTAATGTAATGATAAAGGTGAAATTTGTGGTATGTAAAAGAATTTTTGTTTTTTTATAAATATATATAACATCGGAAAACATTGAGTTTTCTGTTTAGAATCTGCTCAAAATTCCCCAGTGAATTTTTATGTCGTTAAACTTGAACGGATTTCCAAATTCGTTACCATTCGACAACTGGAAACTCATCAAGCCAATAGGAATAAAGAAATTAAAACCAAGCCCAACACTGTACAATTTAGGCTTTACGTTAATTGATTTGTTATTGAGCTGTCCGTATTGCCCGAAGACGTCAAAAAATGCCTGATTTCCGATGAGATAGCGGTATTCTAAACTTCCGTAATAATAAAAATCGGCGGCGAGAGAGTTTTCATTAAAACCGCGCAGGGAATTCCAGCCTCCAAAACGGTAAAGTTCATTGGCAGAAAAATCGACTTTAGAATCCATCATGGCACCTTCAGCTTTGATGTTGAGGAAGTGATTGCCGTTGATATTGTAATTGTGTTCCCCGAAAAAGTAAAACTGATTTTGCGGAGCCGTAATATTATCTTTGGTATAAATCGTCGTCAGATAATCATATCCGGCATTGATTTTTGTTTTATAAAGAAACAAATCAATGTCAGTAGGTTCAACCATTTCAAACCAGATCCCGATTCCTTTTTTGTTATAATCTTTCCCTTGAATGTAGAGAGAGTCGATGATTGTAGAGTTTTCAAAAGTTCCTCTCAAACCGATTTTATTTCGGCTGTTCATGTGATAATACAGAGCGGGAAGGGCTTTTACATTAGCAAAAGTAGAATCTTGTCTGAAAATATTCACTTTCATATTCAAACCCACATTTGATTTAAATAAATAAGGAATATCTGCCTGAAGATCAAAATTCTGACCTTTGTCCGGGTTCCGCTGCCAATATAAATTCACGGTTTCAAATCCGTTAAACATATTTCTGAAATTGACATTCAGCGTTCCGTTTAAGGTAAATTTCTCTGTTTTATCATTTCCGAAACCGATGACCCCATCAAAACTGTTGGTCTTTTTCTTTTCCAAAAAGAGGTAAATCTGCGTAGAATCTTTGGTGAAAAGGGTTTGCGGCGGCCTTTCGAGGCTTACAAATGCGTGACTTTGGAAGTTTTTGTTAATCGAAATCAGATTTTTATCGTCGTAGGTTTTCCCTTTAAATTCTTTTTCAAGATTTTTCATAAACCTTTTGGGAACTCTGGAATAGCCTTTCACTACAAAACCATCAATCGTTCGTTTATCATTTTTATTGATGTCGAGCTCTACAATCGGATAACCGTTTTTCTGACCTTTATATTTTGATTTTATTCTGCTGAATGCAAAACCGTCATCAATATATTTTTTGTTGATGACTTTTTTGGTTGAATCTAAATTTTTTGTGAAAAAATCCCTTTCGATTTTATGTTTTTTGATAATAGAATCAGAAAGCGTGACGAAAGTTTCGTTGAAGTTTTTTCCTTTATCGTAAATGATTTCTGTGCTGTCACCTTTTATTTTTACATCCTTTAATTCTGTGAAAAAATAATTGCTTTGCGCCAAAGAATCAAGAAATTTGACTGCAGAGACAGAATCTTTTACCTTTTTCCTCACTTTCGTTTCAGAATCAATCAGAAAATAATGCTTCTTCTGCGCTTGTACAAAAACGCAAAACAGGATAAAAAATATGTTTAGAAATAACTTCAACTTTTTTAAATTTAAACCATTAAGATTGAATTAAGGAGTTAAGAATTTTAAGTTAAGCTTCGCTTTTAGAATAATGCTGATCAAAAATCTATTGATTTTCTTAATAAAACTTAATCCCTTAAATCTTCTTAATGGTTCAAAAAATATTTAATTGTATTTAAAATTTGTTTTAATAACTGAATCTAAGCCAGTTTATTATACTTCTTCATCAAATTCTCATAAGTTCCCTGTGGTAAAATCCATTTCAAAGGAACTCCGATTTTCTGCCCGAATTTACCGAAATAATAATGAGCTTTCCACTTCTTTTTAGTTAAAAGTTGATCTATATATTCTGCAACCACCAAAGGTTCGGTTCCGTCGCCAACGTGAGAATTCATCAAAGCATACACTTTATCAAAAACGTTTTTGTAAGGCTCGGAAACTTTCGTTTTGACTCTGTTTTCAGCAATATTGGTTTTAATATCACCTAAATGAAGCGAACAAACATCAATATTCCAAGGATAAACTTCATATCTCATGGCCTCAGTCACTTTGTCTAAAGCAGATTTTGAAGCCGAATAAAATCCACGGAAAGGCAATCCCATCTCACTTCCGATGCTCGAAACATTAATGATTTTCCCGAATTTATTCTCTCTCATTTTAGGTAAAACAGCACTCATCATTTGAACAGCACCCACCAAATTCAGATTAAATAATTGTAGAATGTCTTCTTTCGTAGAATCTTCTACAGAACCCACCATTCCCATTCCGGCGTTGTTGATTAGAATGTCAATTCTTGTTTCTGTTTTTAAAACTTCAGCAATGGCATTTTGAACGGCGTCATTATCGGTAATATCTGTCGGGATCGACTTGAAATACGGACTCTCGGTAAATTTTCGGCTCAGACCGTAGACTTTATGACCTTTCTTCCCGAAATATTCTGCCAATACGAAACCTATTCCTGAAGAAGTTCCTGTGATGATTATAGTTTTATTCAATTTTTTCTAATTTAAAATGTTAAGCCAATATCTTCTCTTTCAATCATTCCTGTATCTTGCAGATTACAAATACATCCCTCCACAGTTTTATAATTTCCTTTAATACGTGTTTCTTTTGCTTTTTTATTTTTAATAATAATTCCAGCGGTGTAAACTTCACCTTCCGCATGATAGGTTCTGAATAATAAATATTCATATCCATTATTCTTAAATGAAAGATTGTCGATTTCCATTCCGGCATTGTCTTTTCCGCCACCTCGCATATAGGAGTTATAATGAAATTTTTTCCAGCTTTCTTTGGTTCTTTCGGAAGGGAATTCCATTTCAACCTTATTTTTAGTTCCGAAACGGTACTGAATGTATTGATTCTTTTTATCTTTTACCAAAGACATTTTCTTACCATTCTTGGTTTCAAATGAATAAACAACTTCTTCATTTGGCAGAAGATGTTGCGACCAAAATGTAGCCGGAACTAAAAACGTTAAGATGAAGATGTATTTTTTCATGTTAATCTAATTGGTCAAAATTATGTTCAAATCTTCCCAAAACATCGGATAAGATTTTTCCACCACATTTTCCTCTTCAATATTTAATTCTTTAATCAGACAAAACGGTGCAAAACTCATTGCCATTCTGTGATCCTGATACGTTTTAATGGAAATATTTTCTTCTGCTTCATTAAAAGCTAAAGATTTAATAGTTAAATCTGTAATTTCCGTTTCCGTTCCTAATTTTTTCAACTCGTTGTGTAAAGCTAAAAGTCGATCAGTTTCTTTTACTTTTAAAGTTCCCAATCCAGAAATTTCAAACGGGATTTTCAAAGCTGCTGCCGTAACACAAAGGGTTTGTGCGATATCAGGACAATTATTCATATCCAAAACCATCTTTTCAGGGAATTGGAAATTCTCAATAGGTTGAAGGGTCAATTTGTGTTCGTCTTCTGTGAAGCTAGTTTTAATCCCAAAAAACCGTTCATAAATATCAGCAATCGCAGAATCTCCCTGCGTAGATTCTTTGTAAAAACTTTTCAGATGGATTGTTTCTTTTCCAATTGCTGCGAATGAATAGAAGTAAGACGCCGAGCTCCAATCGCTTTCTACTTCGTAATTTATAATTGAAGAATGATTATTGATAAATGATTCAATCTTGATCGTGTTCCTTTCAAAAGTGTTTTTAATTCCGAATTTGGTCAGAATATCCAAAGTCATTTCGATATAAGACCTTGAAGTAACTTCACCAACCAAATTAATTTCCAGACCGTTTTCCAATCTTCCAGCAATCAGTAGGAGAGAAGTAATAAACTGACTTGAAATATTCGCGGGAACATCAACTTTTTTCTCAGTGATTTTTCTTCCCGTAATTTTCAAAGGCGGAAAACCTTGATTTTTTAAATACTCAATTTCAACTCCGAGATTTTGTAAAGCTGTGACCAAATTTTTAATAGGTCGTTCTTTCATTCTTCCCGAACCTGTAAGAATGGTGGTTTTCCCTTCCTGAATTGAATAATATGATGTCAAAAAACGCATTGCGGTTCCAGCGTGGTGAATGTCAACAACTTCTGTGTCTTCCGATAATGCCTTTTTAAGTAATTGTGTATCCTGAGAATTTGATAAATTCCCGATTTTTATGTTTGAAAATAAACTTTCCAAAATCAACAAACGATTCGAAATACTTTTCGAACCGCTGATTTGTATGGCTTTATTTCCGATTAATTTTGATTTTTCTAACTTCATATTCTTAAATGGAAGCTGGAAGTAGGAAGCTGGAAGTTCAAATTTTGTTTTAAACTTCCAGCTTCTGTCATCCTTCTTCCTACATTATTTTAATTTCTCATTATTCTGATGACGATCTTTATCGCGATCAGTTTTCACTTTCATTTTTTTGTCGAAAGCTTCCTGCAGATTGGTTCCGGTTTGGTTGGCAAGACATAAGGTTACAAATAATACATCAGCCAATTCTTCACCCAAATCTTTGGTTTTGTCACTTTCTTTTTCGCTTTGTTCGCCGTATCTTCTTGCAATGATTCTTGCAACTTCTCCTACTTCTTCGGTCAGCATTGCCATATTGGTCAGTTCATTAAAGTAACGAACGCCAATGGTTTTGATCCATTCATCGACTTGCTGCTGCAGATTCGTAATTTCCATTTTAAAAGTTTAAAGAACCAATTTAATTTCAGTAATCAATTATTGATACGCTCCTAAAGTTGGGCTTGTAGTTCTTGTAGCGCCTACAATATCTGTAGGAACGGTTGCTGCAATTGAAAGAGCTCCTTTATTTCTGGCCGGAGAATCTGCTTTTACACGAAGATTCATTTGCGCTGCGAAATAATTCACAAATTTTGGATCTTCATTTTTAAAACTTTGAATAACATTCATCGGATTGTTATCAAATGTAAATCCTGCGCCTGAAGCTCCGGAATATTTTATCGATGAATTTTGAATCAAGTACTGGAATTGCTGCCCTGGTGTCTGCTCAAAATTCACTGAATCATCTCTGTCAGAATAAACGATGCTGTTGAGGATATTTAAATTCTGCAAAGCTCCCTGTTCGGTTTGTCCGTTCTCGTTTTTCCATTCATTGGTGGCGAAAATTCCCATACGGTTAAGAGAACCCATCGTTGCCGAATAATTTGCAATGGTTGCGTGGGTGTACGTGTGGTTTCCACCTTTGAAAATACCGATTGCTGATTCTCCGCAATTATTCATCACCAAATTACTCGCATTTACCGTAGAGGCTACAGCATAAATTCCAAATTCTTGGAAAGTGTGGATGAAAGAATTTTTTATGGTAGCATTTGCCTGTTTCATATCTAAACCTTTCGTTCCTCCAAAAAGTCTAGTGTGATTCATATTCAGAATAGAAGCGGGTTCCATTTTGATAGAATTCCAGTTTCTTGGGATGGTGTCGTAATAAGAATCGTTTCTGTCGCCACGGACGATAATTTGATCGGCTTGAGTTCCGTTCATATTTAATGTTGCACCACCAGAGACTTTCATTCCGCTGTTTTTATGGAAGTAAACTTTGGTTCCTGCCTGAATATCTAAAGTCACATTTTGGTCAACCGTAAGATCGCCATAGATAATTTTAGCTTTATTATTCGTCCAGGTTGTGTGATTAGTCAGGACGTTAGGATTCGAAGGGGTTTGAATGTAGAACTCAGCATCCTGCACCACAGAGAATAAAGTCACGTGCTGCTGCCCAGCCGGACTAGTGAAAAGTACACGATCTTCAGCAATTGCTTCCGGACCTGTTGCCTGAGGAGCAATTTCAACAAAAATAAACAGACTGTCTTTTTTTCTTAAAGGTACATTGGTAAAGTCATGACCTGATTTTCCGTCTACATTGATTTTATATAGAGAAGCAGCACCTTTTTCAAGGTTGATTCTTGGGATCATAACATCTTTATCTTCATTATTGTATATTTTCACAGCATAAGTTTCTGAACGTACCTGATGATAAACGGTATCGCAAAATACAGTGTCTTTTGAAAAACTCAATTCCTGAGACGGTGCGTCAAAAGAAATTTCGTCTTTATTACAAGAAATTGCGAATAGAAGCGTCCAGAAAGAGCAAAACAGTAGTAATTTGAATTTCATTGATAATGAAGTTTTATATAGATTCCAAATTTAACGAAAATACTTTAATTTTCATATGTTGCTATTTATTGTTTTTCTGCCATATGGTATCGCCATGTTTAATATAACAGTTTTTCAACGAATTTATATTGGGCGATTTCTTATCTCTAAAAAATTATTGTACAACTATTTGTATATTATAAAAAATATTGTATTTTTGCAACCTAAAATTTAGCAGAGAAATACCATTACTATTTCGAAAGCAAAACTTTAATTTTTTTAAAAAATTGTATTATGAAAAAAGGAATTCACCCAGAAAATTATAGACTTGTTGTTTTCAAAGATATGAGTAACGACGAGGTATTTGTAGGAAAATCTACTGCTGAAACAAAAGACACTATCGAGCACGAAGGTGTAGAGTACCCATTGATCAAAATGGAAATCTCTTCTAGCTCTCACCCTTTCTACACAGGAAAGACTAAATTAGTTGATACTGCAGGTAGAGTAGACAAGTTCATGAATAAATACAAGAAATTCTCTAAATAATTTTTTGTTTTAAAAATATTTTAAAGTCTTCCAAAATTTTTGGAAGACTTTTTTTGTGATGAATTTATCTGAATCAAAAATTCGGATAGCAAAATTGTTTCAGGATTCGTATTTTTGTACAAAGCAGATGTTAGAATAAAACAGAGTGACTGTAAACTTACAGCTTCCTTCATCCAGCTTCCAACCTATAAAAACCTATTCGAATGCAACTCGTATTTTCAGATGCACAATATTGGGAAGATTTCCTTCCGCTTACTTTTACCCGCCCCGTTGCAGAAATGCGATGCGGAATTTTAACATTCTCCGAAAGGTGGCAGAATATTTTAGATAATACTGATGTTTCCTTTTTTACCGAAAATTATCTTCAGGGAAAATTTAAAAATCCGGAAGATGTTGAAAGTCTTTTTTTGGTAACCAATTTTTTACCAACAGAAACAATCATTCAACAAATAAAAGATTTGAAATTAGGCGAAGCTTTGGTTTATGAAGATGAATTGATCGCTGCAAGAATCAATATGAAAGGTTTTTCTCTAAATCAAATCGAGAAAATGACCGATATCAAAGAAGAATTGATTTTCTTTAAAAAGCCGACTGATCTTTTTACTTATAATGATAAAGCCATCGATTTTGATTTTGAATTATTAACTAAAGGGAAAACTTCTCAGGAATTATCTTCCACTAATGGATTTTTAGGCGATATAAAAGATTTGTTCATCGAAGAAGGAGCGCAAGTTGAATTTTCGACCATCAATACCAAAACCGGAAAAATATATATTGGAAAAAATGCTGAAGTGATGGAAGGTTGCAATCTTCGTGGCCCGATTGCATTGTGTGAAGAATCTAAATTTAATTTAGGAGCAAAAATTTACGGTGCAACTACGATCGGTCCACATTCTAAAGTAGGTGGCGAAGTGAATAACATCATTATTTTCGGATATTCTAATAAAGGTCACGATGGTTTTGTTGGAAATTCCGTGATTGGCGAATGGTGTAATCTGGGTGCAGATACCAATTCTTCTAATCTTAAAAACAATTACGCAAGTGTAAAACTTTGGAACTACAGAACCAAACATTTTGAAGATACAGGTTTGCAGTTTGCAGGCTTAATTATGGGAGATCATTCTAAGACTGCCATCAATACCCAATTAAATACAGGAACGGTTATCGGTGTCGCTGCCAATATTTTCAGATCAGGCTTTGCTCCAAATCTGATTGAAAGTTTTTCCTGGGGTGGATTTAAAGATGATGAAAGATTTAAATTAGACAAAGCCTACGAAGTTGCCGAGAAAGTAATGGCAAGAAGAAAACTGCCTTTAACAGACGATGACAAGGCAATTTTAAAATATATTTTTGACGAATACTAAAACATATAATAATGAAACTTCAAACTTTTTTGAAGTTTTTTTGTTTTACATGTAATATATTTCAGTTTTTAGATGTCTTATTGATAGAAACAAACTTATGACCCAGGAAATTTTCAAGAATACGGTTTTCATTCTCAAAGATGAGATGTATCGTTTTGCGAAAAGATTTGTCATGAGCAGTGATGAGGCAGAAGATGTGGTACAAGATTTAATGATCAAGTTTTGGCAGAAAAAAGAAGAACTTGAAAAATTTGGAAATTTAAAATCCTACGCATTAAAATCTGTAAAAAACGAATGCCTCAATCGATTGAAACACCACGATGTGAAGTTGGGCTTTGCAGATCTGCAGCTTCACCGGTCTGAACTCTACAGTATGGATGTGAATAATCTGAAGGAGCACATTATTGGTTTTATCAATCAGCTTCCTGAAAAACAGAAAATGGTTATCCATTTGAAAGATGTAGAAGAGTATGATGTGTCTGAAATTTCCGAAATGCTGGAAATGGAAGAAAATGCAGTAAGAGTCAATCTTATGCGGGCAAGACAAAAAGTAAAAGAACAAATCTCACAACTGATGAGCTATGAGCAACGATCAATATCAGGATAAATATAAAGAAGTCTTCAATGACTTAAAAGAAGAAAAAATGAACTGGGATTTTGAAGATTTTCTTCAAAAGGCAGAAGGTAATGTCAATGATGAAGCTGAAATTATTCCTATCGGTAAAGGTAAACCGTCATTCCCAAAATGGTTTTGGATGGCAGCAAGCATAGTTTTGCTTTTCAGTGTCGGATTGATTTTTAATGATAATCAAAATGCAGACGTAGAAAATCAGGCACAATTGGTTGAAAACGAAATTCAAAAGCAAAAATCTGATTTTATTAAAGAAAACCATGAGCATCAGACTCAGGTTGCGGTGTTAAGCAACGACTCGATTTCGGGAGAGAAGAAAGATTCTATCTTTCAGGAAGTTTCTTTGGCTGAAGTGGATGTTCTAGATAAAATTCTTTCTAAAAAAAGCAGAATTAAAAAGGAAACAAAGCCGAGATATGTGAACAATTCCGGAGTTAAAAATATAAAAGATTCCACAGGATACAGAGATTCTTATGTTATCGTGAACGGTAAAAGAATCGATAATATGGAAGAAGCTATCAATGTTACAAAATATTCGTTTCAGGTGGTTGCCAACAATATGAATCAGGCTTTGACACAGCCAAAAGTAATGGATAACGTAGAATACTAATAGAACAATCAATATAGATTACGCAACTGATCAGGCGGCTTGTAGTCAACTAAATTTAAATTAAAGTCATGAAAAAAATATTCATCATACTCGCACTCGCTTTTTCACATTTTTTCAATGTGTACGGGCAGAGAGAAAAACTAGACCAGCTTTTCGACAAATATCAGGAAGTGGAAGGGGTAACTTCTATCAAAATTGCAAAACCCATGTTTGGGATGCTAAGCAATCTGAACATTGCAGATTCAGAATTGGATCAGATAAAACCTTTGCTTGCAAAAATCAACGGATTGAAAGTTTTGATTACCGAAAGTTCTGAAGGTGGAAGGTCTCAGAATAATTTGAATCAATTGAATAAAGAAATCTCTTCTTACCTTAAAAACATGAATTACAGCGAAATGATGTCTGTGAAAAATGGAGATAGTAAGATTAAATTTCTGTCATCAGAAGCTAAAAATGGACTTCTTGAAGATATTTTGCTAAGAATAGACAGCGGAAACGGCGAGAATATTCTGGTCATGCTTGATGGGAAACTTTCAATGGATGATGTGAATAAAATTATCAATTCAAGCGAGACAAAAACAAGTTCTACGAGCACCACGACTGTAAAAAACAGTTTTAATTCTGATAATGATTCTTCTTATTTAAATGGGGAAACCAGAAATGTAGGTGAGTTTTCGGGATTAGAAGTAAGTACGGGAGTGGATGTAGTTTTCAAACAGGAAAATGCGACCAATGTAAAAGTATTTGCAGATTCAGACAAGCTTCAATATATTATTACAAAAGTTGAAAACGGCATTTTGAAAGTCTACATCGACAACAAAGGTGCAAAAAAGATGAAATTTAAAAACTTAAGTGTCAACGTTTCTTCGCCAAGAATGGAAAATATAAAAACTTCCTCTGGTGCAAGTTTTTCAACGATCAATAATCTTAACGGGTCAAATATCAATATAGATGCATCATCAGGATCGTCTGTGAAAGGTAAATTTAATATTTCTAAAACGAGTTTTATTGAAGCAAGTTCAGGATCTAATGTAAAAGTTGACATCAATACTGTAAGTATTTCGGTGAAAAGTTCAAGCGGTTCAAATGTTAATGTAGAAGGAAATTCAGACGAAGGGATGATTGATGTGAGTAGCGGAGCGGTTGTAAAAGCAGATAATCTTAGAATAAACAATGCAGAAGTAGAATCTACATCGGGAAGCAGTGCTTCTGTGAATGTGAAAGACAAAATGAGAGTGAAAGCATCTTCAGGAGGATCGGTAAGATACAAAGGAAATCCTAAGATTGATTCTGATGTAAGTAAAATGTCCGGAGGAAGTCTTTCATCAATCAACTAAATACTAAAACCATGAAAATTTTAAAAACAATCTTTATTGCTATTTGTACAATGTTTCTGATGCAGTCATGCATTGTTTCAGAAAAACCAAATATGGCTTTTTTCTCAAAATCAGAATATGATTACAAAGGAGCAAAATTCGTAAGCATCAATGTACCGCTGTTTTTAGCTAAACCTTATATCAAAAAAGCTTTGAGAGAAGAAGGTGACAACGAAGCTGTGATTGCATTGGTGAAAAAAGTTTCTAAAATAAAAGTTCTCACTGTAGAAAACGGAAACAAAAAGATGCTGAAAGATTATGCGAGTTATTTAAATGACAACAATTATGAAGACTGGGCAACCATCAAACACGACGGTAATAACGTCAACATTAGAGTAAAACAAAATGGCGAGTCTATCAAGAATATGCTGATTACTGTAAACTCAGACAAAGATCTTGTCTTTGTGGACGTGAAAGGAAGTTTCACATCGGATGATATCTCTCAGATGATCAGTCATGTTTCAGATAAGTAGAATTCATATTAACTTATTTTTATATTGTAGAAAGTCGTAATCGTTAAGATTGCGACTTTTTTAATAAATATAATTGATTATTAAGTTTTATTTAAACTATTAAAAAGGATTTTCGTATCTCGCTAAAAAGCCTTAATTTTGCAAGAAAGTAAAGATGTCTATTCATAACAAAATTGTAGAGACAGCCATCACTTTCGATGACGTGCTTCTAGTCCCTGCTTATTCTGAAGTTTTACCTAATCAGGTTTCATTAAAATCAAGACTTACCGATAAAATTACGCTTAATGTTCCCATAGTTTCCGCAGCGATGGATACTGTTACAGAAGCTGATTTGGCAATTGCCTTGGCAAGAGTTGGTGGTTTGGGTTTCATTCACAAAAACATGCCGATTGCTGAGCAGGCTGCACAGGTTAACCGTGTAAAACGTTCAGAAAACGGAATGATTTCAGATCCTGTTACGCTTTCAAAAGATCATACTCTAGCTCAGGCTAAAGAAACGATGGCTAAATATAAAATCTCTGGTCTTCCCGTGGTAGATGCAGATAATGTTTTAATTGGGATTATCACCAACAGAGATGTGAAATATCAGGAAAATCTTGATATGAAAGTGGAAGAGATTATGACGAAAGATAAGCTGATTACTTCTGACAAGAGCACAAACCTTGAAAAAGCAAAAGAAATTCTTCTTAAAAACAGAGTTGAAAAACTTCCGATTGTAGATAAAGAATATAAGCTTGTTGGTTTGATTACCATTAAAGATATTGATAATCAGTTAGAATATCCTAACGCAAACAAAGACGAAAACGGTCGTTTAATCGTTGGAGCCGGAGTTGGAGTAGGAGAAGATACAATGGATAGAATCGCTGCATTGGTGAAAGCAGGTGTAGATATTATCGCTATTGATTCTGCGCACGGTCATTCAAAAGGAGTTTTAGACAGAATTTCTGAAATCAGAAAAGCTTATCCTAATTTGGATTTGGTAGGTGGAAATATCGTAACTGCAGATGGTGCAAAAGATTTGATCAAAGCGGGTGCAAACGTTCTTAAAGTAGGTGTTGGCCCTGGATCTATCTGTACAACGAGAGTTGTTGCGGGAGTCGGAGTTCCACAATTATCAGCTATTTATAACGTGTATGAATATGCTAAATCTAAAAATGTAACCGTAATCGCTGATGGAGGTGTTAAGCTTTCCGGTGATATCGTAAAAGCAATAGCAAGTGGAGCAGGAGCTGTAATGGTGGGTTCACTTTTAGCAGGAACGGATGAATCTCCGGGTGAAGAAATCATTTACCAAGGAAGAAAATTCAAAGCTTACCAAGGAATGGGAAGTCTTTCTGCAATGAAAAGAGGTGGTAAAGAAAGATATTTCCAAAGTGAAGCTAAAAAATTCGTACCGGAAGGTATTGAGGGCAGAGTGCCACATAAAGGGAAGTTGGAAGATGTGATTTTCCAATTGACAGGAGGTCTTAGAGCCGGTATGGGTTACTGTGGAGCAAAAGATATTGAAGCTTTACAAAAAGACACCAAAATGGTGATGATCACAGGAAGCGGATTAAAAGAATCTCATCCACATGATGTGATTATTACTCAGGAAGCTCCTAATTATTCTTTGTAATAATCCGAGTTAAAGAAATAATTTTATTTATATAGAATCGGCGGTCGCTTTGCGACCGCCGATTTTTTTAAGGTACATAGTTCACTCTGTGATTGAGTTCTTAAATATGACCTTATTTTTATGATGTTGTTGTAAGGAAACTCACACTTTAGTAAAATAAACTGGCTGAATCTCACTTCTAAGATCTTATTGGCATCTGAAGATTGGTTGTCTGAAAGTCACAAGCTTGTGGTATTTTAAATATGATATTAATTATATATATTTGCAAAAAAAACATGAAAAAATCTTTCCTTTCTTTAGGAATTTTATTAGGAATTCAATTTGGTTTTGCACAGTCTATTGATACTAATTTTGGAAGTAATGGTACTGTAACACATGCCGAAAAAGGTTCTTTTTTCCAGACCACTCTTTTGCCGGATGGGAAAATGATTTTAAGTGGAAGCTATGAAAGCACTACTTCCAAAAAAGCAGTAATTTTAAGATTAAATACTGACGGATCTTTAGATCAAACTTTTGCAACAGCGGGTATTTTTACGATGGATCTTCAGGCAAGTACTGACTATTATGAAGCTTTTTCGAAGGTTTTGGTTCAGAGTGATGGCAAATTATTCTTTGCGTATGGAAACCAACTCGATAATGGTATTGATCCAGAATCTCTTACATTAAATCTTATGAGACTTAATGCTAATGGCACACCAGATACTACGTTCACGAACCCATGGTCTACTACCACTACTGATATTGATAATGCTCCTATTGATTTCAAACTGCTTTCATCAGGAAAATATCTTACCTATGGTCCAAATTACATCATGAGGTTTAATTCAAATGGAAGTCTTGATACAACTTATGGTACAAATGGAATCAGAACAATTACATTTGAGATTAATGAGCTTTTCGTAAGTGGAGATAATGTTTATATTGACGGATACCCAACAAGCAACTCTAATAACAGAACTTTATATAAATTGCTAAACGAAACTACCGGTATTTCGGGTTCTAATAACTATGTAATGGGAAGAGTTTATCAAAATAATTCATCTTTTTACATCGATCAAAATAATTTTAATGTTCACGAATTGCTAAAATTGGATGCTAATCTTGCTCCGGCTGCTGGATTTGGAACTAATGGGAAAGTTTCATTATCATCTCAGCTTTACACCTCTGAAATGCTATTTCAGTCAGGGGGGAGTATTATAATTTATGCTAATGATAATTCTGGTTCACAAACTAACCATACTTTTACAAGATTGAATTTTAATGGTGCTGTCAATACAGGATTTGGACAAGGGGGAACTTTCACAATGACAATCCCTAATTCAGCTGGTTTTCAGCCTTATGCTGAGAATCTCGTACATCCAAACGGGAGTATTTATAATTTGTTTTATGGAAATAATAATACTAATAATATTTTTCTAAAAAAAATTCTCCTTCCAAATGAAGTTCTTGCTCTAAAAGACAATCTTAAGCCAAATGATAAGATAACTATTTTAGAAAATCCGGTAGAAAATATACTAAAACTTTCTGATGATTTAAAAAGTGCCACTATTTATGATGCATCTGGAAAACTTATTATGAATAACCTGAAGGGACGTGAGCATGTAGTAGGTTCACTACCTAAAGGCGTTTACATTATTAATGATAAATCTGATAATGGGCAAGGTAGTAATCTTAAGTTTATAAAAAAATAAGTTTGTATTTATAATAATTTAGAAGGCAAGCAGATGAATTTTTGTTTTCTATTTGAATTTTTTTAAGCTTTTAAAAAAAATATTAAACTATATTTTAAAGCTGTTCAATTAATTGAACAGCTTTTTCTTTTAATATATCAAGCTATTTTGTCTATAAGGATAAAATATTTAGTTTTTTTAATGAATACTTAAAAAAATATTAAAAAAGTATAAAGTATGTAATTAATAGTATTTTAAAAATTTTTTTAAAGATTAACTAGAAATCAAGAAAGTATTACTTTACGGAGCTCTATTATTTTCTATATCCTTAACAGCACAGCAGAAAGAGAGGTTTTACGGTTTTGATCAGACTTTAGAAATTCAGGATAGAAGTAATCCAGGAATGAGACAGGCTTTTGATGACATTGTTAAAAAAAAATCATATTCAAAGGCAAAATAATCAGTCAACAGATTTCGGTAAGGGAATGGTGAACGGAGCCTATGAAATTCCTGTCGTAGTACATGTTGTTTATCCTAACGGAGCTGCAGTTGATAGTGCATATAACAAATCGGATGCACAAGTTCAGGCATGGCTTGATCGTGCAAATCAAATGTATGCAGGTACTTACGCGTGGCCTGCTAGTGGGACTCCCGCTGACTTCGGGACAATCAGCAGTCTTTCCAATCAGATTAGTTTTAGCAAAAAGAGATCCAAACTGTAATGCTACAACAGGTATTGTGAGATATAATAGAGGAACTTTAAGTGGTTATAATACTTATGGGATGGCTTATCAGACGGGAAATGGAGCGAACAGAGCTGCTATTAAAACATTAGCTCCACATTGGCCAGAAGCGTCGTATTTTAATATCTACGTCATCAGTACATTTAACGGAAGTACCACACCTAATGCAGGATTAATGGGATTCGCTGCTTTTCCAAATAATTTCGATTCAAATTATGAATCATTTATGAAAGCTGGCGTGGTGACTAATCCACATGATACGACATTTGCGCACGAATTTGGCCACGCAATGGGGCTATATCTTTTGATGGAGGAGCATATGATGCACTGCCAGGAGATCTAGATTTTTGCCCACCAACTACTGGTGTTTGCACAGATGACGATAATGGAATTTGTGATACTGAAAAAGCGGGAAGTGGATATCAACTATTGCCAGTACCTATCAATTCAGAAATTAATCCATGTACAGGTGTTAATTACGCTGGGGTTCAATATAATATGATGAATTATTCTAATTCTGTTGCGCAAAATTCACTGCTGGGCAAGGGAATAATATCGAAGATTATTTTATGATTGTCAGAGGTAGTTTGACGACTTCAAAATGAGCTACTGTTTTACCTGCAACTCCTGCACCATCTGTTAAATCATCTAAATTAATTATTAAATAATACTTTATTGTATAGTTTCTATTACTGATAATAAAATTATTACAAAGTAAAAGACTCACAAGATTTCTGTGAGTCTTTTACTTTGTTGAAACTGTAATTTATCTTTGAAATAAAAAACCTCTCAGCAAAACTGAAAGGCTTGTATTGAAATTATTTTTTTAAGTTTTCTTTAAAATCATCGATCCTGAAATCAGTTAATACATTTCCTTTTTCAATCTTTTCTTTAGCATATAATCTGAAGTCATTTTCAGTTTTTTCTAAAAGGTAATCATAAGGTCCGACTTGGGAAATCAGCTTCACCAAAACCGGAGAAATTTCCAGACAAATGAAAAGACCCATGATGAATGCAGCAGCAGTTGCTATAATGGCTGAGTTTTTTCCTAATTCATCCAAAGCCTGAAGTCTCGCAGCAAAACCATTAAATTTATCTTCAATAGTTTCGGTTGATTTTCTTTCGGTTTCCAGATTGGTGTAAACTTTTGAAATTTCTTTATCTAAATATTCCAATCTTGGAGCAGCCTGCTTTTGATAATTTTCAAGATCAACTCTGCGTTGTTCTTTTAATTCTTGTTTACGCTTGGCATTAGGCCCATAACCTTCTTTACCACTCGTTAATCCCGATTGTTTCCCTAAAATTTCTTTTTCTAATTCCACAGCTGCAGAATCATAAGATTTTTGGTATTGAGCAATTTTATCAGAGATTTGTTTTTTTTCGGTATCAAAAGGCCCACTTTGCTGAAGTATTCTTCCGCTCATTTCGCCTTGTAATTGTTTTTTATTTCTTTGAATAATGGTATTCAATTGTTTGTTGACTTCCTTTTCGAAAATTTTAAGTTCTAAAGGTTTAGAAATAATAATTCCTAAAAATGTTGCTAAAATCAATCTTGGAATCGACATCAATATCTGATTCCACCACGTTCCTGTTTTTTTTATGGATGAAACAATATATCTGTCTAAATTAAAAATCATCAATCCCCACAAAATTCCAAATCCAATGGAAATTAATAGATCATCAAATACGGTATACATTGCGTAACCAGCAGAAAGTGTTGCGAAAATCGCTGTAAAAAATACAATACCACCAATTCCGGAAAATTTATTCCATTCGCTTGGTGTTTTTCTGAGGATATGAATATTTCCTCCTGAGCAAATCATCAAAAATTTCTGAAACCAATTAATTTGATGACTCGTCTGATTTATAGTTTGTTGACTGTTTTTCATTATCGAAAATTTATACAAAATTAGTATTAAAAACCATACCAATGTTACAAACAGTAATATGTTTTACCAAGTATTTGTATTTTGATATTTAAATAACTGATTATCATTTATTTAAATGTTGTAATCTGCTTGATATTAATTTATTGTTAAATTAAAATTTTTATAAACTGAAGAATTGCTAAAAAAATAGTAGTTTTGCAGTCGAATATTTAAAAATTTAAGTAAAAATGAAAAGAATTGGTACTGTTTTGTTGATTATGTTTTTCGTTAATTCATTTTCACAGGACTTACATAAAGAATGTGGTTTTGATAAAATCATGCAAAAATTGGATGACAGACATCCGGATCAAAAAAGGTTGAGAGAAGAAGGTGAGCAAAAGATCAACAGCATCAATCAACAGGCTTTTCTTAATAAAGTAGGGGCAACTTCTTCGTGGAATGCATTGTATACAGGACAGCTTTATGAGATCCCTGTTGTAGTACATGTAATCGAATCACAGGATGCAGCAAATGCCAACTTAGCGGTAACTGACCAAGAAATAATCAATTGGATTGGAAGAGCAAACAGCATGTATGCCACAACCTATGGTAACGGCTTTTATCCTGAAGGTGCGGGCCCTACCGGCGGAAATGTAATGCCATTTAAACTTGTTTTGGCAAAAAGGTCGCCAACATGTATGCCTACGACGGGTATTATACGCTATAACGGAAGTACTCTTGCTGGTTATGATCAAAATGGAGTAACTGATACCGGAGCCACAGATTCTCAAATTAAAAATCAATTGGCACCACACTGGCCTGAAAACTCATACTTTAATATTTATGTAGTCATTGGTTTTGACGGACAGCAACAATTATCTTATGGGCTAATGGGTTATGCTGCATTTCCAACTTCATATGATTACGATTATGAAAGTTTTATGAAAGTAGCAACGATCAAAAACCAAAATGATACAACACTTACTCACGAGCTGGGGCATGCTTTTGGGCTTTACCATACTTTTCAAGGAATTTCGGCAAATAGTCAAACAACCTGTCCGGTAAATAATAACTGCTCAACAGAAGGTGACCGGGTTTGTGATACTTCACCATCTAGAAGTATGTATGGAGTTGCAATTCCCAACAATAATGCTATCGACCCATGCACATCTCAAAATTATGACGGAACTCAGTATAATGTAATGAACTATACAAATTCTAACCGTAAATTTACGGAAGGGCAGAGAAACAGAGCTGTTCTGCTAATGATGGAATACAGAAAAAATCTGCTCAATTCACTTGCAGGCACAGATCCTGCAACAGTTGTCACTACCCCCGTTTCTGTAGTGAACGCACAATGTAGTCCTTCCGGAATAGTAAATCCTACCAACAGTGCTGTGGGGCCGACAAGAGTAATTTTCGGAACTATCAACAGTATAAGCAACGGATATGATTCTGACGAAGCAACTCCTGTTTACTACGCAAATTATGCTACGGCAAGCTGTGTAAGACCTGCTTATTTTACAGATATTGCTTCAAATACTGCAACACAGTTGAAGGTAACTTATGCGTATGCATTCAACCATGCTGAAAAATTTAGAACGAAAGTTTGGATTGATTATAATAACAATGGGATTTTTGAAAACTCAGAATTGGTAGTAAATAACTTATCAGCCAACTTAACAAATTCAGGACTTACCCTAACCAATAACATCACACCTCCGGCAAGTGCTGTAAAGAATGTATACTTAAGAATGAGAATAGCGGTAGATGCTGCTACATTCAATGGAGTAACTTTCCCTGATTTTGATGCATGTTCGCCATTACAATATGGTCAAATGGAGGACTACGCAGTGAGGATTTTGGAAACATTAAGTACTTCGGATATTAAAAAAGATAACACTGAAACTAAAATTGTTTATACCAAAGCCACTAACAAGCTTCAGATTTTTGGAGCCGGCAAATCTGTATTTGGTGACTATCAAATCTATGAAATGAGTGGGAAACTGATTCAGAAAGGAAATTCAAAAACAAATGAAATCCAGATCAACCAAGAATTAGTAAAAGGTACATATATTGTCAATTATTCAGATGACGACAAACAAGGATCGAAAAAATTCCTTAACAATTAACAACTAAGAAGCCCTTTTATAAGGGCTTTTTTTATATTTAGATTAAAGCAGAAATAGAAAATATATCTACGAAAAAAATAGATCACTTCAATCGATCAGGATTCTGTTTCAAAAAACTTTCCCAGCCTGTGTAAGATTTAGTGTCAGTTTTTGTTCCGGAATTAAAATGATGACATACGGCGACAGCCAAACCATCGGTAGCATCAAGATATTTTGTAGGAAATTCTTTTAGGTTTAAAAGGTTTTTCAGCATTCCTGCGACTTGCTCTTTGCTGGCGTTTCCGTTTCCGGTGATGGCCATCTTTATTTTCTTAGGAGAATATTCTGTAATAGGAATGTCTCTATGCAGACTTGCAGCCATTGCAACGCCTTGTGCGCGTCCCAATTTCAACATCGACTGTACGTTTTTACCAAAAAAGGGAGCTTCTAATGCAACTTCATCAGGATGAAATTCGTCAATTAAAGCCAATGTTTTGTCGAAAATATATTTGAGCTTGGTTTCATGATTGGGATATTTTTTTAAAATCAGTTCATGAATAGAAATCATTTCCATCTTCCCTTTTTTTATCGAAATGAGTCCAAAACCCATAATGGCAGTTCCCGGGTCGATACCTAAAATTATTTTCTCTGTTGAAATCATCGCATCAAAGATAAGGCATTCTTAAATTTATTTAAAAATTTAACTCAACTTAAAGTTTCTTTTTATAATTTAGTAAAAAAACTATCATGAAAATAGCAAATAATTTATTGGCAATCAGTATATTGTTGTGTTGTGGGCTAGGCACTCTCAAAAGCCAGTCTAAAACCTCTCAAAATATCAGTCAGCAAAACGAAAATCAGATTGCTTATCTTTTTTTTAAGATTAGTAAAAACACCAAAGGCGTAGAAAAAATTTCTTTGTATGACAAGAAAATTGTAAAAGGAAAATTAAAATCAATACCAGCTTTTGGTGAGAGAGAAGATTTGCAGAATGATTTTGTAATTACTTTATCTGATGCTAAAGGGAATGAAATTATAAAACAGTCTGTAGAAGATCCGTTAAATCCTGAATTTGAAAGTTATGGTGAGACGATAGAAAGACACAAAATGTCGTTGCAGGAAAGTGAATTCAGTTTTAGATTTTCTTATTCGGATAACATTAAATCTATCAAAATTGAAAGAATTAATAATTCTAAAAAACAAATACTCTTCACCCAAAACTTTTAATCATGAAAAAATATATATTCTTCCTGTTGATGGGCAGCTCCTTTTGCTTATCTCAGACATTTACAACCTCACCGTTACTGCAAAATGGCACCAATGACAAACGCATCAATATCGCAGTATTAGGAGATGGTTTTACTGCGACGCAGCAGACTGCTTTTGTCAGTTCTGCTCAGGCAACGATTAATTATTTATTCACAAAAAGTCCTTATACAGAATACAAAAATTATTTTAATGCGTATGCAATTAATGTAATTTCTGCAGAATCTGGTGTAAAACATCCGGGAACAGCTACAGATGTTACTGAGCCTATTTTTCCGGTTTCTAATCCGAATAATTATTTCAGTTCTACTTTTGATAACGGAGTACACAGATGTTATTATGGAAATGCTACAAAAGTTACACAGACTTTAGCTGCCAATCTTCCGGATTTTGATATAGCGTATATTTTAGGAAATACTACAGAATATGGCGGTTGCGGAGGAACTTATGCTTTTGCTTCGCTCAATGCTTCTGCAAACGAAATTGTGGTGCATGAACTGGGGCATTCATTTGGTAAACTGGCAGACGAATATTGGTTTTCCGGATCTGGTGAAGCTCCGAATAAAACGCAAACTTCCAGTCCTACAACGATTAAATGGAAAAACTGGGTAGGTATTAATAATGTTGGCGTTTATTCACATGCAGAAAGCCCGAACTGGTACAGACCGCATCAAAGTTGCGAAATGAGGTATCTCAACCAGCAATTCTGCTCGGTTTGTAAAGAAGGAATTATTGAGAAAATTCATGGATTGGTGTCTCCTGTTGATTCTTATACTCCTGCTAATTCAAGTTCTGTAAACGCTAATGCTAATGTGACTTTTACCGTAAACGAAATTCTTCCGATCCCTAATACTTTGGTGAATAAATGGACGCTAAACGGAACAGTACTTGCCTCAACAGCAAACACGTTGACAGTAACTCCGGCTCAGCTAAATAATGGAAATAATACATTGCTTTTTTCCGTAACAGATAACACGGCATTGGTAAAAACGGATAATCATAGTACTGTGCATTTTACGAATGTTTCATGGACTTTGAATAAGAGTACTTTAGGAACAGCAGAAATTAAAGCAGAAGAGAGAAGGTTCAGCATTTACCCAAATCCCGCAAATGATGAATTCTTTATCAAAGGAAAATCGAATTTCTCAAAAGATGTAAACATTAATCTTTTTGATGCCTCAGGAAAGTTAGTTCCTGTAAAATTTGAATTGAAAGATGCTACAACTGTTTATGTTGATATAAAAAATCTTCCTGCCGGCGTTTATACGGTAACAGCAACAGAGAATAAAAATCTAATCATTTCTCAGAAGATAATCAAAGAGTAATTCTTTGAAATGTTTTTACTTCAACCGACTTTTTCAGGTCGGTTTTTATTGTTTTTCAAGTTTCTTTTCTGCAATCGAAACCCATTTTCCGTCATGACGAAGGAGGGTGATTTTGTCAACGATGAATTTAGTTTTAAATTCTTTTTCGTTATAAATTTCCCAAGCCTTAAGATAGTTTTCGAATGTTAAATCACGAAATCCTACCGTTACATGAGGATGGAATGAATAATTTTTAAAACTAAATCTTTCTTTTACTTTTAAATGTAAATCTTTCAAATCATCATTTTCTTCAGGTTGTACGTATAAAACCGGATTTTTAGGATTCGGAAAACTTCCAAAACCATTCAGTGTAATTTCGAAAGGGGAAACGTGGGTGTCAATCTTTTGAAAAGCTTCGTGGATATCATTCTCCAAAGCTAATTCTCTCTCAAAAGGTGGAAATAATGTGATGTGCGCATCATTTTTCAAAGCTTTAGAATTATTATAATTTAAAGCTAAATCTTCCTTGAAAATCCTCACTTCATCAATAATTTCCTGTGGCGGATAGATGGCTATGAAATACATTTTCTTCATGCCATAAAAATAAACTTTTTAAAAATTAGATCTAAAAATTTAATGCATAAGAAAATTATACATAGATTTGTTATGTATAAAATTGAGAATTGAAAAAGAACAGTCTTTACAAAGGAACTCTGCAAAATATCATTTTGAAATTACTTTCGAAAGAGGTTAAAATGTACGGTTACCAAATGACACAGCGAGCGAAAGAGCTTACAGAAGGCGAGTTGGAGATGACTGAAGGTGCTTTGTATCCTTTACTGCACAAATTGGAAGGCGACGGCCTCATCACTTCCGAAATTCAGAAATTTAACGGACGAGACCGTAAATACTATCTTTTAACAGAGAAAGGGAAAAAGCAGCAAGCCGCTCAGGAAGCCGAAATGAAAACTTATTTGTTTAATCTAAATACCATTTTCAATATATGATGACTGACTTTCAGGAGCGTGAGATAAAAGATTTTCTACGCAAAAAAAAATTAAGTGCTGTTATTTTAAATGAAATTTATGATCATTTTGTCGTTCAGATTTCAGAATTAATGAAAGAAAATGTAAGTTTTCAGGAAGCATTTCTTAAAACTAAAATGGGCTGGCAATATGAACTGGAAATGGTAAACGCAGATACGTTATCATTCAAAAAAGTTGCAAGAATTGAGAAAACAGTTTTGAAATCAAGATTTAGAAACATTATTTTTTCATCTATTTGTCTTTCTGTGATTGGGTTGGCTGCATTTTTATTTTTGAATGATTATTTTTATATAATACAACTTGGTTTAGCAATTCTTTCATTCTCTATGCTTGCGTACAACTTTGCATTCAAAAAAATGAAGTTCGTAGAATATATGGAATTGAGTTTCCACCCTTTGATTTTGAAAAACCTTGTTATAGGATGTATTTTATTTTTAGGAATAGGCTATTTTACTCAAAGTTCACATTTTTGGGACTTTGGAATAGGTAAAGTTTTTAGTATTTATGGCATGTTGGTGCAAATTCAACTGCTGTATTTCAGAAGCAAAAAAGTGAATGTTTTAATTTAAGTATTTTTTAGAATGATAACCTCAGCAGAAGAAAAGCAAATAGACGAGTATCTGATTCTGAACAAACTTCCATTGGATATTTTGCTGGAAGTCCGTGACCACATGATTTCGCAGATTTTGGATATTCAGGTTCATGAAAATCTGAGTTTTGAACAAGCGTTTTTTAAGACTAAAATTGCCTGGGAAGACGAATTTAAAATGACCACATATTCTTCTTTTTCTCTTGAGCATATTCCTGCAATTTTCAAAAAAATTGTAAAAGCAAACTATCGAAGAATCATCAGAAAGGCTTTGATAATAGCTTTTATTTCTTTTCTGCTGAACTTTGTACTCATTTATATTTCTCCAAATGAAGAAACTTTCAAGTTGTTTTTTAAAATCCAGAATGCTTTTTTCATTGTTGTGCCTGTTTTCTTAATACTAAGCAATTACAAAATTTGGAAGTATATAAAAGCAGATTTTAAGTATAAAGGGAAAGTATTTTACTCAATGTATCAACAGAATCTGGGACTGATGATTTTTAGTATTTCAATGATGATTCAGGCGGTAAATGCTAATGGTAAAGCGTACACGTATTTATTTCTAAAAGAAGGAAATATTAGTCTTGCACCTTTTCTCATTATGCTGTTTGTTCCTTTTCTGCTACAGACACTGGTGGTTTTTTCAATCATTAATTTTCTTGAACACAAAAAATCATTACTGAAAATTCAGAATTTTATTAAAATTTCCGAAAACAATTAATGAATTTTATTAATGAGAAATACTTTCCATCATATCGGTGAAGTTTTTAATCTCACGATGAGGTTTAAATGTGGAGCTTTTTCCTTTTTCTTCATCAGCGATGTTTGAAAGAATGATAACTGAAGTTTTTGTTGCAGGATAATAAATGTTGAGTGAAGGCGAACCTTTTACATAACCACTGTGAAAGTAAGCAGTTGGATTTCTGATGTTCATCATAATTCCGTAGCCGTAACCCATTTTCCCGAAAATAGGATGTTGTCTCTCGGCACTTTTGGTTAAAAATTTATTTAAAGTTTCTGGCTGTATTATTTTACCGGAGTAGAGAGCATTATTCCACAAATGCAAATCGTCAATCGTTGACAGAATTCCGCCTGCCGCAATTCCGATTTCTTTTCCGCCTAATCTTTTGGGCATATTCCCTATCATTTTAAAGTTTTTTCCATTCCCCAAATATGCAGAGGCAAAGTTTTCACCTTGAAATAGATTTCCGGTAGAAGAATTTTTCATCCCCACTTTTTTAAGTAAATCCATCACATTTTCATCATAAGATTTACCCGAAACTTTTTCAATGATTTTACCTAAAGCATTAAAACCATCATTAGAATAATTAAAACCTGTTCCGCTTTTGAACATCAATTTTTCGCCAAAATTATTCAACCCGGAAGTATGATTCAGAAGTTGAGAAATGATAATATTCTCATATCCATTGGATTGGAATTCTTTTAGATATTTTGAAACTTTATCCTCCAAACTCAATTTTCCTTCTTCCATTTTTAACAAAATTAAAACGGCCGCAAACTGTTTGCTGACAGATCCGATGGCAAAAATAGTCTGATTGTCAATGTTTTTTTTGTTTTTAAAATCAGTAAAGCCATTGTTTTTTCTAAAGATTTCAGTTGAATCTTTAAAAACGGCAATACTTCCATTAAAATTATATTTTGAAAAAACCGAGTCGATTTGATTTTGATACAGTTTTTTCTGATAAACTGCCACTGCTGAATCTGCGATTGCTTTTTTATCAACGGGCTGTGTTGTTTCAGGTTTTTGACAGGAAATTAAAAAGATAAAAAGAGAGGAGACGTAGAGTGATTTTTTCAGCATTTAAGATTGTTTTCTTAAAAATATGAAAAATATGATTAACATAAAAACAGTAATTATTTCGAAATCAAATCGCAAAACCAAAAAACATATTCTCCTTCCTCACTGGTTTCGTCTGATTTTGGTTTCGGATAAGTTTTCTTTACGGTATCCCCAATTTCAAATGCAATAGGATTTTTAAAAATAGGACCGTCAAAAGTAAAAGTGTGAAATTCTCCGTTTTCTCCACATGGATCTACATTTTCGGGTAAATCTTTAATGAAATCTTCATCAATTATTCTTCCGGCAAAACTTTTATCGAGATAAGTCTCATTCACGCAGGTGACAATTGTTTTAAATCCCAAATCTAAAAATTCATGGATGAGATCTGAAGTATTTTGTTTCCATAAAGGGAAAACAGCTTTCATTCCGATAGATTGTAATTGTTCTTCACGATACGTTCGCAAATCTTCCAGAAAAATATCTCCAAAAATAGAGTGGGTGACTCCCTGAGATTTAATTTCATTCATGGTTTTAGACATTATCTGTTGATATTCTTCCATCGACGGCTCTTTGGGAATTTCCATTTTAACTAAAGGAAGACCTAAACTTTCTGCCTGTTTTTCCAATAATGAAACAGGAACGCCATGCATCGAGATTCTTTGGAACTCCTGATTGATGCTTGTCAGCAAAGCAGTAATTTCAAATTGATCCTCTTGTAAAATTTTATACAAGGCTAGCGAAGAATCTTTCCCGCTGCTCCAGTTGAAGATGGCTTTTTGTTTCATTGCACAATATTAATATTTAAAGATGATATTACAGTGATTCAAGCAATGTTTTAGAGTGATAAAAATGCAAAAAAAAAATCACTGAGACGTTGAAATATCTAGTCATGGTATTGAAAAATTTTATAATTTTAAAATCTTAAAATAACAATATGAAAAACTTTTTATTGGGTACGGCTGTCTTGTTTTTTACAGGCAGCATCAATCCTGTATTTTCCCAAAAAGCTGAAACTCCAAAATTTGTAAGCAATACCGAAGGTATTAAAGAATATACGTTGAATAACGGGATGAAAGTTCTTTTAATTCCCGATGGTTCTCAAAGCAACATGATTGTCAATATTGTGTACAATGTTGGTTCTAAGCACGAAGGCTACGGAGAAAAAGGGATGGCGCATTTACTAGAGCACATGCTTTTTAAAAGCACTAAAAGATTGGGCGATATCAAGAAACAGCTTTCTGATAAAGGTGGTGATGCGAATGGAACAACGTGGTATGACAGAACTAATTATTACGAAATCTTTCCGTCAAGTGACGAAAATCTAAAATGGGCTTTGGATATGGAAGCCGACAGAATGATCAATGCAACTATTCTGCAGACTGACCTCGATAAAGAATTTTCTGTAGTAAGAAATGAATTCGAAATCGGCGAAAACAATCCGGGTGGTGTTTTGATGGAACGTATTGTTTCAACAGCGTATTTATGGCACAACTACGGAAACAGTACGATTGGAAGCAAAGAAGATATTGAGAGAGTAAAAGCGCCAACTTTGAGGAAATTTTATGAGAAATTTTATCAGCCGGATAATGCTACATTGATTGTTGCCGGAAAGTTTGATGAGAAACAGGCACTCAATTATGTTGCTCAATATTTTTCGGTCATTCCAAAACCTTCAAGAGTGCTCGATCAGCCTTACACGGTAGAGCCGGCGCAGGATGGTGAACGTTTTGTAGAGCTAAAGCGTTCTGGAGAAAGTAAAATAGTTGGAGCATTGTATCATACGGCGCCTTATGCAGATAAAGATTATGCGGCTTTGGATGCTTTGTCAGAGATTCTTACCTCAGATCCTTCAGGATATTTGTATAAAGCAATGATTGATTCCCGTAAAGCGGCGTCTGTATATTCTTATCAGCCAACCGTAAGAGATGCCTCTTTTATGTATTTTGGCTTGGAAGTGCCTGCTGATAAAGATGTAAAAGCTGTACAAAATGATTTCAGAGCAGAGCTTAGTAAAATAACTGCAATCAAATATACTGCTCAGGATGTCGAAAGAGCAAAAGCCAAAATCCTGAAACAGATTGAAAATACTAAAAACAATACCATCAATTTAGCAATTAGTTTGACTGAAATTGTAGGCGCAGGAAATTATAAATTATCTATGCTTTACCGCGATAACATCGAGAAATTAACGTTGGCTGATGTTCAGAGAGTTTCAGATAAATATTTTAAAGATAATAACAGAACAATAGGGGTTTTCATCCCGACGAAAGATGAGGTGAGAGTTAAAAATCTTGAATATTCTGACGATCAAATTGCTGCATTGACGAAAGATTACAAAGGGAAAGCTCTTGAGAAAGAAGTCGCACCATTTGAAGCGAGCGTAAAAAACCTTAAAGCTAATCTTACCGAAGGTAAATTAAGCAACGGAATGAAATATGGTGTCATTAAAAAAGAAATTAAAGGCGGAAAAGTATTGGGAAGCTTCAGATTTCCGGTAAGTAATGGTAAAGATTTAAGCGGTAAATCGCATATAGGTTCGCTGATGGCTCAGGTTCTCAAAACCGGAACAAAATCGCATACTAAAGAGCAAATTCAGGATATGCTTGATCAGTGGAAATCTAATGTGAATTTCGGATTCGGTGGACAAACCTTTTATGTCAACATCAGCACTTACAAAGAACATTTACCAAAAGTAATGGGATTGGTGAAAGAAATTTTAACTGAATCTAATTTCCCTGAAGCTGAATTGGCAAAAACGGTGAACGAATATAATACGTATCTGGAAAGTTCATTAAATGATCCTCAGTCAATTGCCTTTACCGAAATAGAAAAGATGACAGAAACGTATCCTAAAGAAAGTATTTACTACACGTCTTCTACGCAAGAGCAGATTGAAAATAATAAAAAAATAAAAAGAGAAGATCTTATTGATTTCTACAACAAAATTTTAGGAAGCAATAACGGAGTGGGAAGTATGATTGGTGATTTAGATACCAAAACTGCTTCAACATTGCTTGATCAGACTTTCGGTAAATGGAATTCAAAATCTAAGTACGAATACGTTAAACCGGAACTTTTCGCAAAAAAAAAACTAGATAAAGACTTTATCACTCCCGATAAAGAAAACGGGGCTGCTGTAGGGAAAATCAGCTTTACGATGGATACAAAAAGCCCGGATTATCCTGCACTTCTGATTGCCAACGAAATGTTGGGAAGCGGAGGGTTTTTAACTTCAAGAATCCCGACAAGACTTCGTGAAAAAGAAGGGATCAGCTATGGTGCAGGTTCTTACATGAGTGTGCCTGTAAGTAATGATGTAGCATCTTGGGGTTGGTATGCATTTTTTAATCCTACAAAGAAAAATGATGTTGATAAAGCTTTGAAAGAAGAAGTAAATAAAGCAGTGAAAGATGGTTTCACGGAAGAAGAATTTAAGTCTAATTTAAACTCGTGGCTGACTTCCCGAAAAACCAACTTAGGTACTGACGGAGCTTTGATGGGATTGGTCAATCAACAATTGCAATACGGAGTGCCGTTAGAAGATTATGATGCTTTAGAAACAAAAGTGAAGGCATTAAAAGTCAATCAGGTAAATGATGTTTTGAAAAAATACATCAGTGAAGATAAAATGACTTCAGTTTTTGCCGGGGATTTTAATAAGAAGTAATTTCTCGAAGCTAATTTAAAAAGTGAGTCGGCGCAAAATTTATTTTGCGCCGACTTTTGTTATTGAATAATTTAGATTTTAGGATTGATTTTGAAAAGTTCAAATTATCATTTACTCTGAATTTCTTTTATAGGAATGAAGCCTCCGTTTAAGTAGTCGAGTTTTAATTCAAACGGGACTGATGTAGATCCTGATGCGATCAATCCTCCGATAATCCCGAAAAACGCCGAGGCAAGAACAACATCTCCTGTTTTAGCAGTAGATTTTATTTTTCCTATAAAGTAAAAATCTCCATCTCTTTTTTCTGCTTTCATAAAAGCATTTTCTACAGGTAAATAAATATATGGGGAACTTTGGTATACGATTGCAAATACATCATTTTTCTTAATTTCTTTTTCCTTGCCTTCTGCCATTTCATATATTTTAATGATTTTAGAGGTTTTCCCATAAAACTTCACATTAGAAATCGATTTTTCAGATGGCTTCTGATCTTTAAAAGAATTATAATCTGAATATATTCCTTCTTTCAGTTCAGCAGAATTATACAAACTTAGTTTTTGTTTTTCAATTTCATCAAAATTTTTGATGTCCTCAAAACTGTACTGGTTTGTCTGAAGCGCTTTTTTAGAAATGTTTCTGCTTATAAAATCACTTACCATTTCACTCCCTTTCTTCATAGTGGCTTTGGTGACATCCATAGAAGAATGATCAATAACTGAATCTATTTTGTCGAGATATGAATAAGTTCCATCTTCGTTTTTAGCAAATAAGTAAGCCTGGAAGTAGCAATAGCCATGCTCGCTAAATGCTCCGGTGATTTCTGCAAAATAAAATTGCTTAAGATACATCACAACAGTACCCTCATCCGTGTTTTCTCCATTAATTTGATTTAATAAATTTTGGAACTGATCATTAAGATTTTTTGTAGGAACTACTTTCGCTTTTGTGTTGAATGCTCCTTTCTGAACAATTCCTAATGACGTAGAGTCGGCTCTGGCATCAATAAGTTTTATGGTTTTGTAATAACTTTTTTCAAGTTTTTTATCGGGAAAGCTGATTGAGAAATCCTCGGTTCTTTTTTGAGAATATATGGAAGATGACAATATAATTCCTAAAAAAAATAAAACAGACTTCAGACTTTTTTTCATAATAATTGAGATTGTAAATTGTTTTCAGTTGCAAAAATAACACTTATAATGATTTGCTAAAATTAAAACCTCAAAGAAAATCCTTGAGGTTTGATTTATATTTAAACAGTTAGTAGTAAAAATTGCCAATCCGGCTACGGATTACATATTTCTTCTGTACTTACCACCCACTTCAAACAAAGCGTTGGTAATCTGTCCAAGCGAACAGTATTTCACGGCATCCATCATTACATTGAATAAATTCTGCTGATTGATCGCTGCGTATTGCAGAGTTTTTAAAGCGGCTTCTGATCTGTCTTCATTAGATTTTTGGAAATTATGCAGAGTCTCGATCTGAACTTGCTTTTCTTCCTCAGTCGAACGAATAACTTCTCCAGGACGAACCGTTGGCGAACCATCTTTTCCAAGGAAAGTATTTACACCGATGATTGGATATTCTCCGGTATGTTTCAACCATTCGTAATGCATCGATTCTTCCTGAATTTTTGAGCGTTGGTACATCGTTTCCATTGCACCCAAAACGCCACCTCTTTCCGTGATTCTGTCGAATTCTGCGTAAACAGCTTCTTCAACTAAATCCGTTAATTCTTCAATAATAAATGAACCTTGCAATGGATTTTCATTTTTAGCTAACCCTAATTCTTTATTGATAATCAATTGAATCGCCATTGCTCTTCTTACAGACTGCTCAGTTGGAGTCGTAATCGCCTCGTCATAAGCATTGGTGTGCAATGAATTACAATTGTCATAAATTGCATAAAGCGCTTGTAAAGTCGTTCTGATATCATTAAAATCAATTTCCTGAGCGTGAAGCGAACGACCCGAAGTTTGAATATGGTATTTCAACATCTGACTTCTTTCGTCTGCACCGTATTTCAGTTTCATTGCTTTTGCCCAAACTCTTCTTGCAACACGTCCGATCACTGAATATTCAGGATCGATACCGTTGGAGAAGAAAAACGATAAGTTCGGTGCAAAATCATTGATGTCCATTCCTCTTGACAAATAATATTCCACATACGTGAAACCGTTTGCCAAAGTAAATGCCAACTGAGAAACAGGATTTGCGCCCGCTTCTGCAATGTGATAACCGGAAATTGAAACCGAGTAGAAGTTTCTAACCTTTTCTGTAATAAAATATTCCTGAACATCACCCATCAGTCTCAGAGCAAATTCAGTAGAGAAAATACACGTATTCTGAGCCTGGTCTTCTTTTAAAATGTCAGCCTGAACCGTTCCACGAACGGTCGCAATGGTTTTAGCTTTAATTTCAGCATAAGCTTCCGCAGGAATCACTTCGTCTCCGGTTAAACCTAATAATTTTAAACCTAATCCATTGTTTGAAGGTGGTAATTCTCCGTTATATTTTGGTCTTTCTAAACCTTTGTCGTCGAATTTTGCTTTTAAGGCTTTTTCAACATTTTCTTCAAGTTTGTGTTCAGCAATATATTTTTCAACATTCTGGTCGATGGCCGCATTCATAAAGAAAGCCAACAACATCGGAGCCGGTCCGTTGATGGTCATTGAAACTGAAGTCATTGCATTCACCAAATCAAATCCGGAATACAATTTTTTCGCATCATCTAAAGTGGCGATAGAAACTCCCGCATTTCCGATTTTACCATAAATATCCGGTGGTAAAGCTGGATCTTGTCCGTACAAAGTCACCGAGTCAAACGCGGTTGACAAACGTTTTGCATCCATTTCCGCAGAAACATAATGGAATCTTCTGTTGGTTCTTTCCGGTCCACCTTCTCCCGCAAACATTCTCGTTGGATCTTCTCCTGTTCTTTTGAAAGGATAAATTCCCGCAGTGTAAGGAAATCCTCCCGGAAGATTTTCCTGACCTTTCCATTGGATCAAATCACCCCAATCATTATATTTTGGTAAAGATATTTTTGGAATTCTTAAATGTGATAAAGATTCTGTTGAGGTTTCAACTTTAATTTCTTTTCCACGAACGAAATACGAATAAAACTCAGCTTTGAAAGCCTGTTTCGTATCATCCCAATTTTTTAGGAAATCGATATTTTCCTGTTGAAGATCTTTTTCGGCTTTTTGATATTCAGCATCTAAAGTTTCATTCGAGAGGAAATTTTTGACACCTTCGATATGATACATTTTTCGTGCTAATTCAGCCTGTTTTTGAACATTGGCGTCGTATTGTCTGTTATTTTCAACAATTTCGGATAAATAACGGACTCTTTTTGGAGGAATAATTGTTACTTCGTCTGTAATTTCCTGCTCGATGAAACCTTGTAAGTTTAAATCAGAGAATTTCTCATTTACTTTTGCAACTAATCTGTTGTAAAGTTCTGTCGTTCCGTGGTCATTGAACTGAGAAGCTTTTGTTGCATAAACTGGCATGTCATCCAACGGACTTTCCCATAATAAATGGTTTCTCTGGAATTGTTTTCTCACCGCTTGAAGTGCGTCTAAAGCACCACGTTTGTCAGATTTATTTAAAGCAACCAAATCTGCATAATCCAACATATCAATTTTTTCCAACTGCGTTGAAGCACCGTATTCAGGAGTCATCACATACATAGAAACATCCGCAAAATCAGATACTTCTGATCCTGATTGTCCGATACCTGAAGTTTCCAGAATAATTACATCCGGATGAGCCAATTTCAACACATTCAAAGCTGAATGAATGGAAGGCGAAACAGAAACGTTGTTTTCTCTCGTCGCCATCGAACGCATATAAACTCTCGGGTCGTTGATCGCATTCATACGGATTCTGTCCCCCAAAAGTGCACCTCCGGTTTTCTTTTTTGAAGGGTCAATAGAGATAATCGCGATTTTTTTATCAGTATTGGAACGTAAGAAACGTCTTACCAATTCGTCTGTTAATGAAGATTTTCCGGCTCCACCTGTACCTGTAATACCGATAATTGGAATGTTTAAGTCTTTTGATTTTTCATCAATAGCTTTTACCAATTCAGGTTTTTCTTCTGAGAAGTTTTCAACGGCAGAAATGATTTTTGCAATGCTTGTAGAATTTTCAAAACTAATTGAATCTAAATCACTTGCTTCAACATCTCTTCCGGTCGCAAAATCTGATCTTTTTACCAAATCATCGATCATTCCCTGTAAACCAAGCTCACGACCGTCGTCCGGAGAATAAATTCTGTCGATTCCGTAAGACATGATGTCTTCGATTTCTTCAGGCAGAATAACACCGCCGCCACCGCCAAAAATTTTGATCTGCGGAGAGTTTTTCTCTCTTAAAAGGTCATAGATATATTTAAAATATTCGTTGTGACCACCTTGATAAGAAGTTAATGCAATTGCGTTGGCGTCCTCCTGAATGGCTGTATTTACAACCTCTTCAGCAGATTTGTCATGGCCAAGGTGAATGACTTCACATCCTGTTCCCTGAATCACACGACGCATGATATTAATAGCTGCATCATGACCGTCGAATAACGACGCTGCTGTTACAATTCTTACTTTGTTTGTTGGAGTATATTTTTGGGTTTCCATATTGATTGTAGAAAATTTCTAAGTTTCCAAATATAACAATTTAATAAAAACTTATTTTAATTATTCAAGATATTGATATTTAAATATTTAAATAAAATTTTTAAAATCTAAATTTACTGTTTTTGGGTTTTTATTAATCTGACAAATTAAAGTGCAAAGGTTTTCTCTCAAAATAAAATTCGTTATTTTTGCGTCATATTAAAATAGTATGCAGAAAGCATTGATGTATTTCGCTTTAGGAACGGTTCTCAGTTTTGTGATCAATTATTTTTTCATCAGCAGTGAAAATATTGGGTTAGATATTTTTTATGCGATTGCTTTCGGCTCAGCCTGGGGATTGTCTTACTATCTTGATACTCCTAAATTTACTTTAGTTCAAAAGTTATTGAGTTCTTTTGCGGCAATGGGACTCTTGGTTCTAATTGGTTACCTACTATTTAGTCTTGAATTGGCAATTCCTGCCATTCTCAAATTCTCTACGGTTTTTGTGGCGTATTATTTAATTGCAAGTTTAAGAGCTAATAAGTCTTTGCGTAATTAATATTAGCTTCAAAAATTCTTCTTTGAAAACTGTTATTGAAATATTTAAATCTAACCATATATATAGATGCAGATTTATTAAGTTTAAATATGTTTTCACAATCTAAAAATAATTTGTACCTTTGCACACCCTTATGGGGAAAATTATGTTTAATCTTTAACTAAAACGTGTGAATACATTAAGTTACAAAACTGTTTCAGCGAACAAAGCTACTGCAAATAAAGAATGGGTTGTAGTAGACGCTGAAGGACAACCGTTAGGAAGACTAGCTTCTAAGGTTGCAAAGATTTTGAGAGGTAAGCACAAAGCAAACTTTACACCTCACGTAGATTGTGGTGATAATGTTATTGTTTTGAATGCTGGGAAAGTTACCCTTTCCGGAACCAAGTGGGAAGACAAGACTTACATTTGGCATACAGGTTATCCTGGAGGTCAAAAGTCTATGACGGCTACTGAACTTCTAAAGAAAGATTCTTTGAAAGTATTGGAAAAATCTGTAAAAGGTATGCTTCCAAAAACTAAATTAGGATCTGCTTTGTTCAAAAACCTTTATTTATATGAAGGAACTGAGCACAAGCATGAAGCTCAACAGCCTAAAACACTTAATATTAACGAATTTAAATAATTAATATGTCTATAGTTCACAAAATCGGAAGAAGAAAGACTTCTGTAGCAAGAGTTTATGTAAAGCCAGGTTCTGGTGTGATTACAGTAAACGGTAAAGAAGCTGCAACTTATTTCTCTACAGACGTAATGGTTTATAAATTAAATCAGCCGTTTATCCTTTCTGAGACTGTTGGTCAGTATGACGTTACCGTAAATGTTTTCGGTGGTGGTAATACAGGTCAGGCAGAAGCTATCAGATTAGGTATTTCTAGAGCGCTTTGCGAAATCAATGCTGAATACAGATTGTTATTGAAGCCTGCAGGTTTACTTACAAGAGATGCAAGAATGGTAGAAAGAAAGAAACCAGGTCAGAAAAAAGCAAGAAAGAGATTCCAGTTCTCAAAACGTTAAGATTTGCTGTTGGCGAATGGCTATTAGCTATTGGCTACAGAAAGTTAACAACTTTTTATTAACTTATTAACTCGGCAAAAAGCCAATTGCTATTAGCAATAAGCAAATGCCAAATTGCCCGTTACGTTTAGCATCCAAACACTTCTCCCATCTAAAGAAGTCGTTGATTGTTTAAGAAACGGAAAGTAAACTAACAAAAACAGAAAACATGGCAAAAGCAAATGTAAAAGACCTTCTAGAGGCTGGTGTACACTTCGGTCACATGACTAGAAAGTGGAATCCAAATATGGCTCCATACATTTTTATGGAGAAAAATGGTATTCACATTGTAGACTTACATAAAACAGCTGTTAAATTGGATGAAGCGTGCAGCGCTTTAGAAAAATTAACTTCTGCAGGTAAAAAAGTTCTTTTCGTAGCTACCAAAAAGCAAGCGAAAGAAGTAGTTGCTAAGCACGCTGCTGAACTTAATATGCCTTATATTACAGAAAGATGGCCGGGAGGTATGCTAACGAATTTCGTTACAATCAGAAAAGCTGTAAAGAAAATGAACTCTATCGACAAAATGAAAAAAGACGGTACGTTCGAAACTTTATCTAAAAAAGAAAGATTACAAGTTGACAGACAAAGAGCTAACTTAGAGAAAAACTTAGGTTCTATCTCTGACATGGTGCGTCTTCCTTCTGCAATCTTTGTTGTAGATATCATGAGAGAACACATCGCTGTAACTGAAGCTAAGAAATTAGGTATTCCAGTTTTCGGTATTGTTGATACAAACTCTGACCCAAGAAAAGTAGACTTCGTTATCCCAGGAAACGATGATGCTTCAAAATCTATCGATATGATCTTAAACGTAGTTTCAGATTCTATCAAAGAAGGTCAGTCTCAGAGAAAAGCTGATAAAGAAAAATCTAAAGAAGAAGGAGAAGTAGTATCTGCTGATAAAGACGCAGATTTCGACGCTTCTGCTGAATAATTGAAGATTTTATCTTAAATAATAAAAACCGCTAAACTTGTTTAGCGGTTTTTTTATGCTTTAATATTAAATTTTAGTTTAAACTTGATTTTTAAATTGCAACTACAATCAATAGGAACAGGCTTTAGCCCGTTTTCGAATTTTTAAAATCAGTATTGGCTTTAGCCTAAACATACTGTAATTTAATTAATTTGAAAGCTTTATTGAATAGGCTGACGTAATAAATTTAGAAGACTGATATGCTGACTGGCAAACCATTCCCGATAATTTATATGTCTGATTTTTAAGAATCATCAAAGAGCCTATTTTTCCGGCACCGATTGGGATCTTTTTGTAATAATTATTTGAACTAACGGTTAAAACCATATTGCATCTAGAAGTGTTCTCAACCGTCAGTGCTGTTTTGGGATCATTTGGTGATGTTTCATTCAGTAAATAGGTTAATACTTCTGCAGTTTCAGATTTGTAAGTTTTCAACACCTCATTATACTCTCTTTCAGTATTCGATGGTGAACTTATGACAGGATAGTTATTATATGTACTCCCGCAACTATTTAAAAGCAGAAAAATTACAAATCCGATTAGCAGTTTTTTCATATCAACGTTTCTTTTTAGTCTTTTTTTGCTTGGCTAAATTAGTTTTTTTTGTTGAAGATTGATTGTTTGTATCCCTACCTGATCCTTCATTTAAAGCCAATTTTTCATTTTCATTAAATTTATACTGAGGGTTATTGATTGCTATTTGAATATTTTTATTGATCTGCCTTTTTGATGCATACTCCACATCGCATATATTAGATGAAAGAGAGTAATGATCTTTATCTACAACAATAAAATTCTCATTGTGAGCAGGAACGGCTAAATTGTAAAATTTCTTTCCACTGATTTTTAAAACCAAATTACAATCAGAATTATTCCTGAAAAGTAAAATTGCTTCTTTACTGTTAATGTCTTCACTAAACATCGCATTGAGCAATTGTACAGTTTTTTCTTTGTGTTCAGAAGAAGTTTCTGACATTAGTTTCTTAAACTCTTCAGAGTCTTTAGCAATAAGATTAGTTTTGAAGTTTTGCGGAATTTCTGTAATAATAGGGCGAACTTCCATTGGTTTTGCTGTGGCAGAACCTTTTGTCCATTCACTGTTTTTAAGCGCAATTAGTTTTGATTTTAAAATGCGCCTTTTCGGGTCTTCCGGGTGCGCGGTTTTCAAATATTCTTCAATCTCGGTAATGTTTGTGTTTTTTAAAATGTCTTCATGATTACTGGTTTGTGTAGAGCATGAAGAAGTGAGAGTGAAGAATAAAATGATGAGGTAATTTTTTTTCATCAGTTTATTATTTCATTTAATTAATTCTAAATTTTATATAAGTTATTGTTTTTCCTTTTGCTGAAAAAAGTTCTTCGTAATAGGTTTTTATATCTCTTAAATGGGGTGTTCCCGGATCGTACTCTGCAGCGCCATAGATATCATGGTGAGCGCTGATGATTTCGTAACCTGCACCTTGCAGATAACCTAAAGTGTACCCGTGCAAAAACTCTGAATCTGTTTTAAGATGAACAATTCCGCCAGGTTTTAAGAACTTTTTATATCTCTCAAGAAAATCGGGGTGTGTTAGTCTGTGTTTTGTACGTCTGTACTTGATTTGTGGATCAGGGAAAGTAATCCAGATTTCATCAACTTCATTTTCTGCAAAAAAGTGGTCTACCAATTCGATTTGAGAACGAATGAATGCTACGTTTTTCATGTCATTTTCAACCGCTTCTTTGGCTCCAAACCAAAATCTGGCTCCTTTGATGTCGATTCCGATGAAATTCTTTTCGGTGAATGTCTTGGCAAGACCTACGGTATATTCTCCTTTTCCACAGCCTAATTCGAGAACAATAGGTTGGTCATTTTTAAAGAAATCTTTTCTCCAGTTTCCTTTCAGTTCAAAGCTGTTAAGAGCTTCATCTCTGGTTGGTTGAATGACGTTTGGTAATATTTTGTTCTCTGCGAATCTTGCTAATTTGTTCTTGCCCATGTAATATATATGAACCTGCAAAATTAGCAAAAATATGATACAATCTCTTTGATTTTTAAAGAGAAAAACAGATTTGAAAATATGTTTTTAAACTAATTATTTAGATGAGCTCCCCAAAGCGACCATCAAGGGTTTTTGAATCGTTTTTTGTGAAGCGTACTGAGCACCGCAAACGATACTTGTAAATAGATAATCTCCCTTTTGTATAACCATAGAATTGTCGCCATGCGCAGGAACAGGAAGTCTGTATTTTGTGTTTCCAATACCTTCTATTCTTACAATGATATTACAGTCAGATTTGTTCTCAATCATGACAATGCATTCTTTAGCATTCGGATCATTGTCAAAAAGTGAATTAAGAATCTTTACGGTCTTATTTTTATGTTCTACAGGATTATCTGCCATCAACATATTAAATTCTGATGCTTCGTTATCAGCAATTACTGCTGTTGTTTTAGTTTTTGCTGTTGCAGAAGGAGTTACATAAACGTTTTGTGGAGAACTTTTGGTGTACACAATTGCAGACTGCCCCACTTGTAGTTCTTTTTGATATTTTGCAATTTGCTTTTGCTTGATGATGGCATTCATCTCGTCAAAAGTAATTTTGGTAGAAGATTTTCTTTTCAGCATTGCCAGCCAATCTTGCATCTGTCTCACTTTTTGGTCTCCCGGAGGTGCGTTTTTGATGTAATCTTTCATCAATTCCATCACCTTTGGTTTCAAAACTGACCTGCGGGGATCATCAGGATGAGCGTCTCTTAGAAAAGCATTGATTTCGTAAATGCTTTTACTTTTCAAAATATTGCTATAGTCTTTGCCTTGTTTTTGAGCAGAAAGACAGACGAATAAAAGTGTGGTAAAGAGTAAAAATAACTTTTTCATTTAATGTAAAACTGTGGTGAGTCATTTGTGTTTCTTTTGAAATAATCATTTAAAACAAACTGAAAATTTAGATTTATTCCGAAATGTTAGTTTAAATTTTAATATTAAAAATTTCAAATATGTTGATGAGAGAAAAGAACGTGCCATAAAAGGATATTTATTTCAAAACATCCTGCAGGTGGGAATTTCTTAATCTCCGCTGGTAAATAGGTAAATATTTTTCTATAGGAATCTTGATAGCTTCAAAATTACCACTCTGTACATAGCTTTCAATATTTTCAGAAGTATATACAAATTGTAAGAAATTATCAATTAGATTTTCCGGAATTTTAAATCTGGTAAAATAATCTTTACCTAAATAATTTTTGATGTTTACTACAGATTTATTCATTCTTTCATAAGCTACATAACGCTGCTTTTTCTTTCGTTCGCCAGAAAGAATGTCAAAAATACTTTCTAAGCTGAAGGTAAGTCCGCCATCTCTCAGACCAGCCACCGGAAGTTCTGGTGGCGTGCCGTCTCCTTTAGGTTCTGGGAGACCGATTACCTTCTTCAGAGCGTAGGCTTTGTCTTCTTTTCTTAATGAATTAACGTCATATCGCAAATTTCCGGTAGGTCTAAATCTGTTGATCACAACTTCCTGAATATCGTGATAGGCAACTTTCAATTCGATTAAATTTCTTATCCCAAAACTTTTTTCAGATAACGTAACGTCTTTTCTTTCGGTAATGATTGAAGTAAAGCGAATCACATCACCAGGATTTCCCTGTATGGTGTAATCTCCGTTGTAATTTGTAAGAACGGTTTTATATGTGGTAAGATTGGTAACATATACCTGATTGAGATACAATACAGAATTGTCTCTCAAAAATACTTGTCCCGTAAAAATCTGTGCATTAATTTTAATAATAAAAATTAATAACAAAAGGGTAATTGCTTTCTTCATATAATGTGCAAAATTACACAAGAAAAGCATCATTTTATATCTTTAATCGATCGAAAACAGGTTAAAATTATATTAAACTTTGATTTAAACTGTTAATGAATGTTATAAATGGAACATCCGATTTCCAAATATCAAAATTATTTATCCCACAAGCTGTCGTTTCTGTTTTTCACCAAAAGCCAGCTGGTATATTTTACGGTAGTGACCTTCCCGAATTCTGTCCAGGCAAGAAAGTACCAGTAGGTCGCTGTTGATACAGGTCTTCCTTTCATTTTTCCGTCCCAGGTAAATCTATTGGAAGCTGAACCACGGAAAAGTTCCGCGCCATATCGGTCAAATATTCTGAATTCAAGATTATCTTTGTTCATCAAGGATGAGTAATCAATAACGTCATTATGGCCGTCTCCGTTTGGTGTAATGGTATTGATTAAATTAATAATCACGAATTCTTGTTCTACAACATCACAATTTTGTGAATCTCTGATGTACACTTTATGATTGCCACGCTGAACGTTATAAAAGATATTCGAGCTTTGCCAAGTGATATTATCTAATGAGTACTCATATGGTGGAACACCTCCTGTTACGCCAATTGTTACTGTTGTTCCGTTGATGTCGATGGAAGTGATTACAGGCAGTACAGATTCAGAAACATTGACAAATTGCTTGTATACACAGCCGTTAAATGTAAGCTCTACCCAGTAGTCTCCGGCAGGAACATTGGAAATTGATGGGGTAGTGGCTCCTGTACTCCAAAGATAGGCTGTAAATCCTGACCCGGCATCTAAAGTGGTTTGAGCCTTTGGACATATTACTTTATCCGTTAAGATATCAGATTTTTTCGGAATTTTTAAATTAATTCTAATAGTGGCAACATTGGGACAAAACCCGGTTTTTTCAAATCGAATAAAATAGGTTTGTGTGCCCGTTAGATTCACAGCTCCGCTTATGGGTGCTGCGTCGTTTTGAGCATCGAGTAGGGTCAAATGATAACTTACAGATACCAAAGGGTCTGACGTAAACTGTGAAACAAATTGTGAAAGATTTACAGGTTTGATTCCGTCTAAATCGTCATCACAGAAATCAAGAACTAGAGTTGTTGTTATTAAAGGTAGTCTTGAACCAACCGTAAAATTAATGGGCTGAACTACCGTTGCACATCCGTCCGGAGATTCTACCCGAATGTAGATTGTGGTATTCACTGCATAGCTCCAGTTATTAGGAAGTGTATTGGCGTTTCCTAAGTTGGCATCAGCTAATAAAGCGTAATATCTGACATTGGTAAAGTAGGTTGGATTATTCAGTATCAATGGAGTAATATCTGATAAAACGACATTTACTGTTCCGTCAAGATTTTCATCACATTGGTTTCCAAAATTTGCAGGTGTAACTACAGCCAGTGGAAAAAGATTAAGTGTTATTTGTGCAATATTCTTACAGCCTGTAGGATTTTTGACCAAAACATACACAATAGTTCCTGCCGGAGCAGAATGTGATGTGGGAACAAGTATTTGCCCTGCTGCATTTTCTGTCTGTGCCGCCAGTAAGCTGGTATAATAAGTTTTAACGACTGGCGAATTTGTTGTAACATTAGCTGTCGTTAAGTCGAATGTACCTAGACCGTTTATGTTGCAAGAAGTTAAAGTTGCATTGTTAACTGTAACAGGTTGAATATTTATCGTTACGGTCACAGTTTCACAATCTGTAAATATAAGATCGTTACCACAGAAAGTATATACAAAAGTATCTGTTCCTGCTACTGCCGGATTGGTTGGAGTATATGTAATAACCCCTGACGTAGTATTGATGGTTGCAGTTCCGAGAGTTGGAGCTGTAACAATTGAGACTGTTGATGCTACGGGAGTTTGTGTTGAAGTAGTAAATGCAGGTGTAATTACTTTGTTTTCGCAAATATTGTAAGTTACGTTTGTTAGCTTCACACAATTTAAAACTTTATAAACAGCCGTTACTAAAGGCGCGCAACTTCCCATTGTCACAGAGCATGTGTAATTTCCTGATTCTGTAGGAGTGTAAGAGGCTGAAGTAGCACCAATAATGAGAATTCCGTTTCGGTACCATTGATAGGTTTCGTAAATGATTGGGTCAACTGTCAATACAATCCCCGGAACACAATCTCCACCAGATTTTAAAATGACTGGCTGAGTTGAGAAACCCGCAAAGAAACCTCCATATCCTACCGCATCACTTCCTGCTGTGATTCCTGCTGTAATAGCTTTGGTTGAAACTACGGTTATAGTTCCCGTTGTATTTGGAATGCCGTAAGTTACCCACTGATTGAGACCAGTGATGTCAAATGGTCCTGTGCTCGCTGGCGGAAAAGCTCCGTTGACAGTAACAACTGCTCCACGCTCAGTCACTAGATTTAATTTAGTAGGAATATTCAGAATTCCTGCTGGATTGACATTTGAGTGAACAAAATTTTCATTAATTAAACCAATTTCGTCAATTTGTTTAGGAAGATAGCAGCTTAGTGCAGGGATAAAATTAAATCCACCGGTTGCCGATTCACTTCCTCCTAAAGCATCTCCGGCAAGAAGCTGATAAACATAAGCGTTTTTAGTGGTTCTTATGTACAAATTATAATGAGTTGTTCCCTGAAGTTGATACTTAGAATCAGGAACGACATAATATTGACCAGTGTTTAATGTTGTTATCGGTAATCCTTCATTATTAAGAAAAATCTGGGTGTTGTCTTGGGTGGCAATAACCAAAGCACCTTCCATGTTAGTGCCAATACTTCCGTTACCTTTTACGAGCGCAAACTGAGTTCCAAGCTGTTCTATCGGTACGGATTGATCCATCAAAATATCTGAGCTCAGAGGTACATTTCCTGAATACTGACCGTTGAAATTTCCGTTTGTGACATTTACGGCTTTGTCGGCTGTTATTTTTGCTCCTAAAAATCCGTCAAAATTACCGGCAATATTCCCGATACCGTCGATGATGTAAGATTGTCCTTTATTTAAAATAAAAGTCATCGTAGGATTGGTCAATCCTGTTGTTCCGTTTGAAAATTGTACAGTCGGCTTATATCCCGAAATAGTTACGGTTGTATTGTCTTCTGTAGCCAAAATACTGGTCATGAAATTCAGAATACCATTACTCACCGTAATAGGGGCGTTAGCCGCAAAAAAGTTTTTCCCTGTTGATGGTATGCCTTTAGATGTAATGATTTCTGCATGATTTAAGACCGAAAATCTTAAGTTGGCATAAAAAGGAAAATCAGCTTTTACATAAAGACCTTTTGTAGTTGGCGTAAACAGATCAGTCTGCAAAGTTGTGATGATATAATTTCTTAAAACATCAAATTTTTGAGGATTGTTTTTACTGATTGTAACGGTTCCTATAACAACATTGTTGTTATAAATTGTTACAGGAAAAGGCGTTGTACGATTTGTAGAAAGGTATAGTTTCTGGTAAGGGTTTGGGTTTCCTGTTCTATCCACCATCGGCGCAAACCAATGCTCTCTATCTAATTGTGCAAAAGAAATAGAGAATATGTAAAAAATAAGAAAAAAAGATAGAAGTTTCTTCATTCTGTATTTGATTATATCACAAATTTAATAATAAAATACGTTGAATCATTTAAAAATAAACAAAAAAAACCACGACTCAAAGTCGGGAGGTTTTCATAATATTCTGAAAAATAGTGTTATTCTCTGTTTTAACTAAATCAAGTCTGAGAATTTGATTGGAGTTTTGTTTTTACTTTCGTTCCAGCTGATGCTGAGTTAGTAATTCCCGGTAGAAACTTTTTGGGTTTTATTAATGCTTTACATTCCATTTATAACTAGTGTTTTTGTTTCCTTTAAATATTTTAACTCCGTATCTGTCATAAATTCCTAAGATCAAATTAAGCAGAATATTCAAGAACATCGTTTACTCTGTCGCCATTTGATGCAATTACATTGATAATATTCGGAATTGTAACCTCCAATCTAATAGTTCTTAATTTAAATTTACAGATCAAAAAAATGGCCGGAAATTACTCCGGCCAAATTAATTTTCACTTTATTTAGTTATCATAAGTGAAGATGGAAAGATATTTTTTGCCATTATCTTCTTTTACATCTATCCTTTTAACCATTATACTGTAGATATTAGTCTCAGGATTATCAAACACATACCCATCAATCATTACTTTTGTATCTTTAGGTACATTGCTTTGTTCATTAAGAGCTGCTAGTGACATGATATCCGGTGCACCTACATTTTTCTTAAATTTGATTTCCGTCAAGCCATCTTCAGCCAAGTAATTGAACTTTTGTAGATGTTGAGGTAGTTTTGTTGTAGCCTTAAAAAAAGTGGTATTTTCTATATCTTTTTTGTACGGCTCAAACATTTCAGTAGTTCCCACAGCACCATTGCAGATAGCAAATTTAACTTTAGTGTTTTTTTGTCCAAATAGTATTGCTGACGAAAAAATTAAGAATGTGTACAGAATTTTTTTCATAATATTAATTTTTTTCATAGTTATTCTCTGTTTTTCACTAGAATCCAGCCAGAGAATTTGATTGGAGTTTTGTTTTTACTTTCATTCCAGCTGATGCTGAACCAGTAATTTCCGGTAGAAACTTTTTTGGTTTTGTTGATGGTTCCATCCCATTTATAACCAGTGTCTTTGTTTCCTTCAAATATTTTAACTCCGTATCTGTCATAAATCCCTAATAACAAATTAGGTTTGTTTGCTAAAGCAGAATAATCAAGGACATCGTTTATTCCGTCACCATTTGGTGTAATTACATTAACAATGTTCGGAACTGTAACGGTCACTTCTAAAGGTTCGCAATTAAAGAAATCTCTTACATAAACCGTAATATCCCCTCTTTTTATATCTGTGAAAACATTAGAATCCTGCCAGTTGATATTATCAATTGAGTATTTGTAAGGAGCAGTTCCTCCTATTGCTAATACAGTGATGTCGTTAGTAGTAACTTCAATATTCGAAATTACAGGTTGCTGAGTAGCATAAACCGTAACTGTTTGTTTTGTGAAACAATCTCCTTTTTTAAGGATTACGGAGTACGTTCCTACAGTAACGTCACTGATGATTTGTGTTGTTGCTCCTGTGCTCCATTGGTAACCGTCAAAATCAGGGCCTGCATCTAATGTTGTTTTGTTTTCTATACAGATTTCTTTATCAACTAAAACGGTTGATTTTGTAGGCGGGATAACAACTAATGTAATTTCTGCCACTCTGTAACATCCGTTTGCATTGCTTACTCTTACATATACAATACCGTTTGGAGCAACATAATTGGCAGGATTTAGAATTTCATTGGTTTGGTTGTTAGCGTCAGTCAATGAGGGATAATATTTTTTAGTTGTTCCTGGCTGAGTAGTTACGCTTGCATTAGTTAAATTAAATAATCCTGTAGCAATATTTTCTTCAAGGTAGCAAGATCTCAATAGTGCATTATTCACAACTGGGCTCTCTGCTATTGTAAGGGTTAAGGTAATTTGTTCACAATCTACAAATTCAGGATCGTTTCCACAGAATTTGTATGTAATAGTATCAGTTCCTGCAAAACCAAAGTTAGGGACATATCCAATCACTCCCGTAGTAGGGTTGATGATTGCTGTACCATTCGTTGGAGGTGTAATAATCTGTACAGAACTCGGAACAAATGTTTGTGAAGATGAAGTAAAGGCTGGGGCGATATTAAGATAGCCTTCGCAAACAGTTTTTGCATCTGTAGTTTGCTGAAGACATGTAAATACCTTATAAACAGGAGTTGTTGCCGGAATACAAGATCCCACTGTAATTCTTACAGTATAATTTCCTGATTGTGTTGGTGTAAAAGAGTTGCTGTTTGCTCCCGGAATTGCGATACCATTTCTGAACCATTGGTAAGTATCATAACTGTCATCTACTTCCAAAACTAATCCTGGAATACAGTCACCAGTCTGCTTAGCAATAAGCGGAATTGATGAGAATCCGGCGAAATATCCTCCATATCCAGAAGTACTATGTCCTCCGTTAATTCCGGCAGTTACCGCTTTATTAGATTGGATGGCTATATTGCCGTTAATAGGCTGTATTGCATAGGTTACCCAGTTGGTATTTCCTGTCAACGGAAACGGACCCTGTGCAGCTGTTGGGGTTATCGGTGCTCCTCCATTAACGGTGTATGTAACCGTAGCACCCGCTTCAGTTAAAATATTAAGCTTTACAATAGTACCGGTAGGTACAACACTAGCTCCTCCAGTGCCTGTTGGCATTTCACCCACTTTACCAATCTCATCAATTTTTCTCGGTAAGAAGCAGTTTAAAGGGGGAATATAATTAAAACCACAGGTGGCAGTGTCATTATTTACTGAAACCAGTTGGTACAAATAAACATTTTTTGAAGTATTGATGTACATATTAGGGTGTGAACCACCTTGAACTATATAACTACTTCCAGAAATTCTATACCATTGACCAGCATTTAAAGTCGCTGCAGGAGTGGTAGATCCATTCAAATATATTGCTGTATTGTTTTCTGTAGCAATCACAATTCCTCCTTCTAGTTCATTCGCAGTATTTGATCTTGTTCTTACCATCGCAAATTCATTCCCTAATCTATCAAGGGGAACAGACTGATCTAAAATTATATCAGTCCCAGAGGAAGTTGTATTACCAAAATTTCCTGTCACATTTCCGTTTGTAAGGGTGATTGGCTTGGTAGCAACGATTTTTGCTCCCATGAATGGTGCTGCGGGACCTATACCACCTGCAAAAATAAAAGATTGTCCTTTATTTAAAGTAAAAGTATGGGTATTGGTTGGCGGTGTTGCTCCAAAGAAAGTTATCGGAGTAATTGCACTCCAAGTTGCAGTAACTGTTGTATTATCTTCGGTTGCTAAAACTCCTGCCGTAAAATTGTCAGTGGTACGAGTCGTAACAGATGGAGTGTTCGCAACAAAAAATTCTTTACCAATACCAGCTTTACCTTTGCTGGTTACCACTTCAGCATGTTGAGTTGAGTTTACCATTCTAAGGGTACAGTAAAAAGGTCTATCCGCCTTAATGTATAATCCTTTATTAATTACCGTAAAAGCTTCTCCCGCTGTTGTAGCTGCTATATTATTTGCAGGGACTACAAAAACCTGAGGACTTCCTTTGCTGATTGTTACCGTTCCCAATGCAACGTTGTTGCTGTTTATCGTTACCACAAAAGGTGTTACCGAATCTGTAGAAAGATAAAGTGACTGTGCTGTAACGGCTGTGGTTGCATAAAAAGGTGCGATCCAATGCTCTGTATCTCTTTGAGCAGAAACATTGATGCCCAAAATCGTTAAAAGAAAAATAAGTAGAAATTGTTTCATAAGCGTAGAATTAGGATTTTTACAAAAATAGTAGAATATTCAATATGTTTTGTGTTTTTTTTAAGATTTATTAATAATATGTAAAAAAACCACGATTATTAACCGTGGTTTTTTCTATATTTCAGAATTATTCTCTATTCTTTACTAAAATCCACCCTGTGTATTTGATTGGTGTTTTCTGTGCATTTGGCTCTATCCAGTTGATATGATACCAATAAGTTCCTGTGAGAATTCCTTTGCCTGCAAATTTACCATCCCATTTGTAATTGTTTGATCTGTCGCCGGTGAATAATTTATTACCGTATCGATCATATATTACAAATGTAAGATCGCCTTTGTAGGCCAATTCGCTATAGTCTAAGAAATCATTTACATTGTCTCCATTTGGTGTGATAGCATTTACCAGATTAGGTACTGTAATCTCCACAGAAACAGGTTCGCAATTAGCCTCATCTTTTACAAAAAACACATGTTGACCTCTTGTAAGATTGGTAAATACATTAGAGTTTTGCCAATTCGCAGGCGTATCAACTGCGTACTGGTAAGGAGCATTGCCTCCTGTAACGTTTACTGTTGCTGTATTGTTTGATATCTCTATTGAAGTAATTACAGGCTCACCTACTTTCTTCACATTTACAAATTGTTTTATAAAACAACCGTTGTTTTCAAGAGTTACCCAATATTCACCTACTCCAACGCCTTGTAGTGTTTGTGTAGTTTCACCGGTATTCCATTTATAAGATGTAAATCCTGCTCCTGCATCTAATGTGATTCTCTCATCGATGCATATAAATTTGTCTACCAATGTGGTTGATCTCTTTGGAGGAGTTACTTTAAGATTAATTTTAGCTATTGCATAACATCCATTTGAGTTATAAACTCTGGCATATACAGATCCATCACCAGAAATGAATAGGTCTGGAGCCAAAATTTCATTGGTTCCGTTGCTTGCATCAGTGAAAGTAGGATAGTACTTTTTGGTAATAGGAGATTGAGTGCTTATTACCGCTGTTGTTAAATTAAATTGACCTTTAGTCTCATTGTTTTGAATAAAGCATACCGTGAGAGTAGCATCATTCACAACCGGGGTAGGGAAGAAGTCTAGTGTAATTTTTGCAGTTCCGAAACAACCTTCTGAAGTTGTGACAGCTACATATACTGATCCAGCTCCTGAAAAGTAATTTGTAGGATTGCTAATCTGATTGGTATTTGCAGTTAAGTCAGCCAATGTTGGATAGAATTTTTTAGTTGTTGGCACTGCGTTGTCTGTAACGTTTGCCGTAGTTAAATCAAAAAATCCGTTTCCTGAATACTGACAAGCTTTTATCGTTCTGTCTGTCAATACGAATGGAACTAAATTTAAGTTTAAAGTAACTTGTTCGCAATCTACAAACTCAGGTGCATTACCGCAGAATTTATACACAATAACATCTGGTCCTAAATATCCAGGATTTGGAATATAAGTAATTACACCATTTGATGGATTTATCGTAGCTGTTCCGTTTGTTGGTTGTGTAACAATAGTAACAGAACCTGGTGTTGGAGCCTGTGTAGAGCTGGTGAAAGCAGGAGTAATTGCTTTACTTCCACAGATGTACAAAGATTTAGTCGTCTGTTGCAGACAAGTAAATACCTTATAAATTGGTGTAGTAAGCGGAGGGCAAGTTCCCATGGTTACCTTTACAGTATAATTTCCTGCTACTGCAGGAGTATATGTGTAAGATGTTGCGCCAGATATAGCAGCACCATTTAAAAACCATTGATATGTTTCATATCCATCATCTACTTCCAGAATAATTCCCGGAATACACTCTCCTGTTTGTTTCGCAATTAGAGGGATTGATGAAAATCCTGCAAAATATCCACCATAGCCAGATGTGTTATATCCACCGTTTATCCCAGCGGTTACAGCTTTGTTTGATTGTATAGTTAGATTTCCTGCAACACCTTCTATACTATACGTAACCCAAGCGGTGTTACCAGTTAATGGATAAGGACCCTGGGCTGCGGTAGGAGGAGTAGGTGTACCTCCATTGCTGCTAACAGTTACAGTTGCGCCTGCCTCCGTCAATATGTTTAGTTTAATAACCATATCATTCGGTGTAGGGTTTGGTAATGGCATTTCATTAATCTTACCAATTTCATCTATTTTTCTAGGTAGAAAACAGTTCAATGGAGGGATGTAATTGAAACCGCAGGTTGCGCTTCCATTTAAAACTGATACTAGTTGATAAAGATATACGTTTTTGGAGGTGCTTACAAGCATATTATAGTGACCTGAAGTACCTTGAGCTACATAATTGTCGCCTGTAATTCTATACCATTGACCTTGGTTTAATGTTGCTGCCGCAGTACCAGATCCGTTTAGGAATATTTGTGTGTTGTTTTCAGTAGCAATAACAATTGCACCTTCTAAATCAGCAGTTGTAGATCTGGTTCTTACCATTGCAAAGGTGTTGCCTAGTCTTTCGACAGGTACTGACTGGTCTAAAATAGCATCAGATCCCGAGCCTAAAGTATTTCCAAAATTACCGTTCACATTTCCGTTGGTTAGAGTGATTGGTTTATCAGAAATAATTTTTGCCCCAATAAAAGAAGATTGGTTTTGCCCGTTAGTTCCGGGAAGACCAGCGAAAATAAAAGACTCTCCTTTATCTAAAGTAAATGTATGCGTATTAGTAGTTGGAGCACCACCTACGAATGCTACGGTTCCATTCCAAGTTGCAGTAACTATAGTATTGTCTTCTGTTGCCAAAACACCGGCAGAAAAGTTATTGGTTGTAGCGCTTCCGACTGCTGGTGTGCCAGCTACATAAAATTCTTTTCCGATACCTGCTTTACCTTTGCTGGTGACAATTTCTGCATGCGTAGTATTGCTTACCATTCGTAATGTGCAATAGAAAGGTTTACTGGCTTGTAAATAAATTCCTTTATTGATAACATTAAATGCTTCTGCTGCAACGTTAGTAGAAATTCTTTCATTTGGTATTGCATAAGTCATTGGTGCACCTTTGCTAATAGTCACTGTCCCCAAAGCAACATTGTTGCTGTAAATTGTAACTACAAAAGGTGTTACAGAATCTGTTGACAAATAAACTGATTGCGTGTAAGGTTGTGAATAATAGAATGGTGCAATCCAATGTTCAGTATCTCTCTGTGCAAATAAAGAGGTGAACGAAAGAAAAACCATCACTAAACTGAGTAGAAATCTTTTCATAGGTATAGAATTAGGATTTCTACAAAATTAGTATATTATTTAATATATTGTTAATAAATGCTAAAGAAAATGTAAAAATTATTCTCGATTCTTAATTAATAACCATACGGAATGCGAAACTGTTAATTTTGTGTCGGGTTCTATCCATTTCAGAATGTACCGGTAAGTACTTGTTGACAGAGGTCTTCCGCCAGATTTTCCGTCCCAGATGTAATTTTTATCTGAAGATTTATAAATCGGTAAGCCATATCTGTCTATCACTTCAATGCTTATATTTTTTTTATTCTAAGCTCAGAATAGTTCAAAACATCATTATGGCAATCACTATTTGGTGTTATTGTATTTACAAGATTGAGTGATAAATTCTTTTGTTATAGGTTGACATAAGATAGTGTTGAATATTTAAAATAAACTTCATTATTAGTTAATATCTATAATTTGGCTTGCATAAAAAAATCCCGATGAAAAATTTCACCGGGATCATATATTTGTTTGGAAAGATTGATTAAGCTAAGCTTACTCTTACAAATCCTGTAACTTTCAAGTCAGCGTTTACAGATTTTACGTAATCAGCAACAGAAATAGAACTGTCTTTGATGAAATCCTGGTGTACCAAAGTGTTATCTTTGTAGAATCTCTGCATTTTACCTTTCAAAATGTTTTCGATAATGTTTGCAGGCTTACCTTCTTCAGTAAGTTTGTGTCTTTCGATTTCCAATTCTTTATCGATCGTTTCCTGAGAAACTTTAGTTTCGTCAAGAGCGATTGGGTTCATTGCAGCAGCCTGCATAGAAACAGCTTTAGCAGCTTCGTCAGCACCGTCTACTTTTGCAGAAAGTGAAGTGATTGCAGCGATTTTGTTTCCAGCGTGGATGTAAGCTCCCAAGAAAGGTCCTGTAATTCTTTCGAATGCACCGATCTCGATTTTCTCACCGATAACTCCGGTTTGCTCGATCAATTTCTCAGCAACAGTCATTCCGTGGAAATCTGTAGCCAATAATTCTTCTTTTGTAGCAGCGAAAATAGCCATTTCAGCAATTTCGTAAGCTAGCTCGATGAACGCTTCGTTTTTAGCAACAAAGTCAGTCTCACAGTTTAAAGAGATGATAGTACCTAAAGTGTTATCTTCATTTACTCTAGCGATCACTGCACCTTCAGAAGAATCTCTGTCAGCTCTGTTAGCAGCAACTTTTTGTCCTTTTTTTCTAAGGATATCTACTGCTTTTTCGAAGTCTCCTTCTGCTTCAACTAAAGCTTTCTTGCAGTCCATCATACCTGCACCTGTTTGGTTTCTCAATTTTGCTACGTCTGCAGCAGCTGGTGAATAAGACATAATATTTATTATTTTTTTATTTAAAATTATGATTAACTTTAATAGTTTATTATAAAGATGTGCAAAGATAATGATTTTAATGATAAACTAAAAAATGACTTTTCACGTTATAGTATTATTTAATAAATTTTTAAAGGTTTTTACTCGATGAAAAAAATATTTCTAATCTTATTCCTCTCCATATTCTGTCTTGGCTTCTCTCAAAAGAAGAAAAAAGGCAAAGCAAAAGTAGTCGCCGAGAAAGAAACGGTCATTATTTACACAGAAACAGAAGCTGAAACTTCTAACGAACCCAGAATTATTGCAGGTTTTCTAAAACAAAATCCAGGGCACGCAAGAACCGATTTTTTTAAGAAAAGATTGATTACCATTATTATGGCAGACAATTCACCGGAAGCAAAACCTACCATAAAACCAATCAGTAAAGATAAAATTGAAAATATTGTCAACAACAGTGAACTGAATAAGGGTAAAAATTTATCTACAAATGTAAAAAATGCCTCTAAGCCGGAAAGAAACGTGACCTATGCAAGTGTAGGAGGTGCAAGTAAAAAAGCAGAGCCAAGCGATAAAGCGAAAAAAACGGCATCAATGCTGAGCCATCTTTTTAACAACGATCCGAGTGATAAGGAAGCCTATATCAATATTAAAAACAAATCCAACTGCAGACTGATCGTAAAAATAAGCGGAAAAAAATACTATAATCTCGACGTTCCCGCAAAAGGGCAGAATTTTGTTTTGATTGAAAAAGGAGATTATGTACTTACAACAATGGTGTGTGATGCCAAATATTCTTCATTAAAGAAGATTACAAAAGATATTGAGATTCAGCTGGATGTAGCTGATTAACAACAAACAGGGTAAGAAATTTTCTTACCCTGTTTGTTATATTTTGTTTTATTTATTCTTTATTATTTTCAGTTCTTCTTTCAATTCTTGAACCTGCTCTTTTAATTCCTTAATGCGTTCTTCGTATTGTTCTACAAGTTTTTCAGGAAATTGATTCTGATAAATAAAACCACTATGGTCACCATTTGTACTGTTGATTGTTACGTTATCACCACTTAGGAAATCTAAAACGCTCATTTCTAAAACATTGGCAATATCCTCTACCTGCGCAAAAGCAGGTTTACTTTTGTCGTTCTCAAAATTTGAATAGGTCTTTTGCGAAACATTAAGAACCTCTGCAAGATATTCTTGTGTAAAGTTTTTGTTGATTCTCGCTCTTTTCAGTTTATCGCCTAATGTCATGACTCGAAGTATTTTTTTCAAAAGTACATATTTTTTCTTTTAGAAAAATAATACGGAAATCAGTATTTTTCTTCCGGTTCTTTTTCGAATATTTGTCACATATTTGTGGAGTTACAAAAATTTTATATATTTAATCACTTAAAACACAAAACGTTTATGAAGAAAAATCTATTGCTCAGGCTCTGCCTGATAATGATAGCTTTGCTATCTTTCCACTCCTGCCGACAGGATTTACTTCCCGAAAAGGAAACTTACAATAACAGCAGCGCATTTCAGTTGACTCCCAAAAGAATTTCTTTAAACGAAGCCAAGCACAAGGCAAAGCTTCTTCCGGAATTGGAAAAAGCAGAAAAAGAAGTTGAAAAACAAAAGCTGAACATTCAGGGGAAACTCGTGAATGTAGGAAACGGAATTATTATAGACACCGATGAGGTAGTTTATATAGAAAACGGGCCAGGCTTTCATACCTATACTTTCAGTGTAATCAGGGAAAATATGTCTGTCAATGCACCTGTAGAAAACCTTCTCCTTACTCCACAGCCTGACGGAACTTACAGAACATTTCATATTGTTCTGAGCCTTTCTGAATCTGATAAAGCTAAAATTGCAAACCGACAGTATGTAGACTATAAAAACAAAGCAGAGGTAACAGAACTGGCAAGTGTAAACTTTTCGTCCTTAGCGCAGAGGTCAAACTGTACCCCGGAATACTATTCTTACCCGGTGCCATGTGCAGATGCAGGCTACCGTCACTTGCCGGGACAGTCTTGTCAGTTATCCGGCACATCGGGAGCCGCTTATTGGGGCACGGGAGTTTTCTGGAATTGCCAGAATATTCCCGGGCCCGTCGATCACGTTATAACACCGGTAGATAACTCGGGACCCGGAGGAGGTGCGGGAGGCAATGGTCCTGATCCATGTACTACAGTAGCTGGTAACCCAGGTGAAGTAGGTATTATAGATGAATTTGGTTGTAATATAGGGGTGCCGACTGAGACCATAATACCCAACCCTGCTGATGACCCATGCAGAAAAACAAAAGCATCCACAAAAGCTGCGAATGATATTTTGCATGAACCCAACATTTCAACAGAAGTTAGTACATTAGAAGGTCATGCAGCTAATAGCTTCACAGAATATGGTATGGCAATTATTAATACAGGAACGACTACAATAGCCCAAGATCCTTATAGTAATAATGATCCCTCCAATCCTGGAACTGTAAGTATAACAGTTCCACCTGTCGGAAATTATCTTGCCAGTGCTCATTCACATCCTAATTATGGAGCCCCGCCTCCATCAGTTGCAGATCTTTATAGTACTTTGGCAAACTCGAAGAATTATCCTACTTTTCAGACGTCATTAATCTTTGTTTATAATGGTACTAAATATGCTTTAGTTGTTAATGATAGAGCAAAGGCTATAGCTTTTTTGGATGCATATCCCTCTTCAAGTAATACAATAACTGTGGACGGTAAAAAAGTGTTTAATAGAAATTCACAAGTTGGTAATGACTTTAATAAAATATATGATAATTATATGCAAGGAAGATTGCCATCTTATTCAGGAAGTAGCCAAAATGACGGATTGGAATCTGCATTTGCGGAAATATTACAAAAATATGATGCAGGTGTAAGCATAGCAAAAACAGATGCTAATGGCAATCTGAAATCTCTTCGGTCTGTTTCTTTTGATTATATAATACCTGCTTCAGGAGGTAAAAAGATAATCGGACATAAAGTAGAAAATTGCCCTTAATTTAAAAAAATCCAATATTATGAAAACAAGAATATTTATATACTTTATAGCAACATTTTTTTTTACTTCATATAAAGCACAAACAAGTCAGCCTATTAATATGACCGACTATCCTAATTTTTACAATCAAACAATTGATAAGTTAGATAACATAATTCCATATAAAACAAATTATTATGGACAGCCACTCTCACTTTTTCTTCAAGCCTTATCCCAAAACGGTTTAATTATAAATGCTTACGATCCAGGTCCATTTAGTAATAAGGCTATAAAATTAATGTTTGTTAATGACGCGGAAACTAAAGGTGAGATATGGGATAATAGCTATGTAGAACCTCATATACAAATAACTTTTCAACAACCTTTTAATTTTCAGCATGCCAGTATGCTAGTTGATCAGTACCATTGGTTTTGGAGCCCGACTTCTGAAAATTTCTACAAAAACCTTATTGTAGGAAAAATAGAATTTTGGTATGTGAGAGGGTTGACAGATAATAGTGTGAATCCCAAGTAATGAAAATCACATTATATTTTTCTCTTATACTAATTATCTTACTTAGTTGCAATGTAAAACAAAAACACTTAGAACACTATCTGTCACCGGGTGTAGAAAATATGAAGCTTTTTCCTTCAAATAAATTAGATTCTTTAAAAATTAACACCTTTTATACGAATGCTGAAAAATGTCTTAAAGCAGGAGGATTATATTGCGACGTGTGCAATCCTGAGGTTTGGGCTAATTTTAAAAATGGAATGTATAATTTTAGAATTGAATTATTTAAAAATCTTAAGCTTCCAAAAAATGCGAAAGAAGGAGAAAGCCGGGTAAGAGTAATTATCGGTACTCATGATAATCTCGAAAAAATAGAAATATTAAAATATACAGATGAAAAAACCAGAGAAGCTATTGAACATGTTTTTAGATTAAAAGAACTTAATGCTTGGACATCTGCAAAAATTTATGGTATTCATGTTAAGGAGCAGTTTGAGATCAGTGTTTTTGTTATTCGAAAGTGATTTTTTGAAATTGCAATAATCAATTTAAAAATGAAAAAAATATTTTCCGTCATTATAATCTGTGTTTTTCTTATTAGTTGTAATACAGTAAGAAAGAAAAACTTGGTTCATTATCTTCCAACTTTGGAAAATATAAAAGTATTATCTCCCACAGAAGAAGAGTCTATAATAATTGATAGTTTAACACTTGCTAGTAAAAAGTTTCTCGAAAAATGTGAAAAAAATGGTGGAAATTGTATTGTTGATAATCCAAGGCAAGATGCATATTTTAAAAATGATATAACAGCATTCAGAAACATTATATTTGAACAATTCAAAACAAATTCAATATCAAAAGAAGGAGAAAATAAAATTCTTGTTACTATTGGTAAAAAAGATAGTATTGAAAGTATAATATTTTTAAAATATACAGATGAAGACAGCAAAAGACAAATTGAAGATATTTTTAAATTAAAAGAACTTAATACATGGAAATCTGCTACAACATATGGTATTCCTGTAAAAACACAATTCGAAATAAGTATTTTTATAGAGAAAAGATAATTTGATTTAATTGCAAAAAAATAAACCGCAGAACACTCTGCGGTTTATTTTATGATATAAAAGAATCTTTTATCCTTTAAATTGCCCCATCGCAATAAATTTGTCCTGTCTTTGTGTTTCCAGTTCTTTGCCTGTGAATTTTGAAAATGCTTTGATGTTTTGCAAGATCGAAGCTTTTAAATTCAAATACGTAGTTTCCGGATCATAATGAGCGCCACCAAGTGGTTCTTCAATAATTCCGTCGATGAATTTCTCTCTTAAAGCATCTTTTGGAGTCAAGTTTAATGCATTGGCAGCATCTTCTTTGTGATCCCAGTTTCTCCATAAGATTGAAGAACAGCTTTCCGGCGCAATTACGGTGTACCAAGTGTTTTCCAACATGTAAACTTTGTTACCAACACCAATTCCTAAAGCTCCGCCACTCGCTCCTTCACCGATAATGTAAGTGAAAATAGGAGTTTTGAGCATGGTCATTTCAAAAATATTTCTTGCAATAGCTTCCCCTTGTCCTCTTTCTTCAGCTTCCAAACCTGGGTAAGCTCCTGGTGTATCAACTAAAGTGATCACAGGAATTTTGAACTTCTCGGCTAATTTCATTAGTCTTAAAGCTTTTCTGTATCCTTCAGGATTCGGCATTCCGAATCTTCTGTGTTGTCTTTCTTTGGTGGTTCTTCCTTTTTGAGTACCAATAATCATTACTCGTTGACCGTCTAAAGTCGCCAAACCTCCGATCATTGCAGGATCGTCTGCGAAATTTCTGTCACCGTGAAGTTCTAAGAAACTTCCTTTGTCTACCATACCATTGATGTAATCTATAGTATAAGGGCGATCCGGATGACGCGATAACTGTACTCTTTGCCAAGGCGTAAGATTTCCATAGATCTGTTTTTTGGTATCTATGATCTTATCCTCGATCTGACTGCATGCTAATTTTACATCAACACCACTTTCTTCTCCTACCAATGAACAGGTTTGATACTGATCCATCAGTTCTTTTATAGGAAGTTCGAAACTTAAATATTCCATTCTTGAAGTAAATTAAATCTTTCAAATGTATGAAAAATTATGAAATTTTATTTAAAATTATTTACAGCATTGCTTATTCTGGCGATACTTTCTTCTTTACCAACGAGTTCCACGATATCGGGAACATCTGGGCCTTTCAATTCTCCAACTAACGCTAAACGCAGTGGCATCATGACTTTACCCATTCCTACACCCTTGTTTTCTGCAAAATCGTGTAAGTTTTGTTTAATATTTTCTGAAGTGAATGCTTCGACTCCGCTCAGCATGACAGAGAATTCAGTCAAAATATTGGATGTTTCGTCGTTCCAAGCTTTTTTCGAAGCCTTTTCATCGTAAGAAGTTGGAGCTTCAAAAAAGAATTTTCCGTTTTCGTAAATATCTTTAGGAAATGTTGCTCTTTCTTTCATCAGATGAATAATCTTCAATAATTTTTCATCTTCTATATTTAAATTTAAATCTGATTCTTTTAGAATGTTTAATAATTCTTCATCCGATTTTAATTGAATATATTGATGATTAAACCATTCTGCTTTTTCTTTATTGAATCTTGCTCCGGCCTTGTGAACTTTGTTTAAATCAAATTCTTTTGTCATTTCATCCAAAGATAAAATTTCTTTATCGTCGGCAGGAGACCAACCTAAAAGCGCAACCATATTGATGAAAGCTTCAGGAAGATAACCTTCTTCACGGTATCCTTTAGAAATATTTCCGGTTTCCGCATCTTTAAAATTTAAAGGAAATACAGGGAATCCGAATTTATCGCCGTCTCTTTTGCTTAATTTTCCTTTACCTTCAGGTTTTAAAATCAAAGAAAGGTGGGCGAATTCAGGAGCTTCCCAGCCCATTGCTTCATATAATAAAATATGCAATCCTAAAGATGGCAACCATTCTTCACCGCGGATGACGTGAGAAATTTCCATTTCGTGGTCATCAATAATGTTGGCGAAATGATACGTCGGCATTCCGTCATTTTTTACTAAAACTTTATCATCCAATGTATTGGTATTTATAGCTGTATTTCCACGGATGATATCTACTAAACCTAAAGTTCTGTCAACAGGCATTTTGAATCTTACCACATAAGGCGTCTTTTCGTCCAGCAACTTCTGAACTTCTTCTTCAGAAAGAGCAATGCTGTTTTTTAAATGGTTTCTTGTGACGTTGTTATATGAAAAAACATCACCTTTAGCTTCAAATTCAGCACGGATGGCATCTAATTCTTCTGCGGTGTCAAAAGCGATGTAAGCGTAATCTGTTTTTAAAATCTGTTCGGTGTATCTGTCGTAGATGTCTCTTCTTTCAGACTGTCTGTATGGAGCGAATTTTCCGCCTTTTTTAGGGCTTTCGTCAGGGATGATTCCACACCATTCCAAAGCTTCTTCGATATAATCTTCAGCACCTTCTACATATCTTGCAGTATCGGTATCTTCTATTCTCAATACAAATTCACCGCCTTGATTTTTAGCAAAAAGATAATCATATAACGCAGTTCTTACACCTCCCAAATGCAACGGCCCCGTAGGACTTGGTGCAAAACGGACTCTTACTTTACTCATTTCTTTGAAATTAAGGTGCAAATTTAAGCATTTCAAAAAAGTTTATGCTTAAAAGGGATGCTTTTTTAGAAAAACTATTTAATCTTTTTAAGTAAAATGTAATTTTTGTATTCTCCGATTCTTATTTTAAGCAAATCTTCCAGTGGCTGAACCAATTTGTCTTTTTTGTCCCAAACTGCCTGAGATTTATCGTGTTCAAAAACAAAATCGTGTTCGGAGATTGCCTTTGCCATTACTTTTGGATGAGTACCTAAAAATTTCCCAACTCTGTCGACCGTATGATAATTATATTCTTCTTTCGGTGTTTCGACCAATTTTTCTTCTTTATGACCGTAGTAGTACTCAAAATTATTGGCTTTCAACATCATTTTCTTTTTCGATCTCACCGAATTATAGTGGTAAACAGGAGCGTTCAGCTTCAAAACTTTTAGTTTTTCACCTCTATCACTGCCATTTTGATATCCTTCATTGGATTTAAACTTTCTGAAACCTTGTGAATCTATATAAGATCTGATTTCAGAATTGTTTTTGAAAATTCTGATTTCGTTTTTGTGTACGGCACGGCTATTTCTGATGTGATTGTAATCTCCCCAAAAATGGATGAAAGGCTGCAAGAAACCTTCTACAATAGGATTGTCGTTGTATTTTTTTATATTTTCAAGAATTTTAGGCAAATCATTTTCATGAATTACCTCGTCTGCCTGAATATGAAAAACCCAGTCTCCGTTTACATGATCTAAACCAATATTAGATTGCTGGGCGAAAATCTTACCATGAAGTTTAAGATTATCATCCCAAATGGTATCAACAATTTTGATTTTCGGACTATTCAAGTTTACAATAGCTTCACGAGTGCCATCTGTAGAATCGCCAACTACTGCGATAAATTCGTCACATATCGGTAAAACAGATTGTATAGATTCTAAAAAAGGAACTCCGTATTGGAATCCGTTTCTCACATAGCCGTAACCACTAATTTTCATTTGATTAATTTATTGCAAAATTCTTGATTTTTTTTTAATAATAGCTTATTTAATAATTTAAGTTTTTATTTTTGTGCTTAAAGATTACAAAGAATGTTAGAAATCGGAGAAAGACCTTGGGGAAAGTATTTTGTTTTGGCAGATGAGCCACACTATAAATTAAAAAGGATTGAAGTAAGTCCTGGGCAGAAATTATCTTATCAGTACCATCACAAAAGACAAGAACAATGGACAATCATCGAAGGTGATGCTACAATTGTGTTAGACGGTAAAGAAATTAAACTGTCTTACGGAGAAAGTATTTTCATTCCATTAGAAGCTAAACACCGCATCATGAATCTCTCTGAAAAACCAGTCGTTTTCATTGAAGTACAAACCGGAACTTATTTTGGAGAGGATGATATCGTGAGGTTGGAGGATGAATATGATAGAAGCTGATTACTTGTAAAGAATGTATACATTAATGCCCGTATTATTGTTTGCGTATTTCCGCTATATTACAATATTTTTAATTAAAATTTAACTCTCTATTTGGTGATATTTTTCATGTATGAATGTTGTTGTCAAAGATATGTGAATTTTATATTTGCAGCGAATTAACAAAATATTTATTTATGAAAAAACAAATTTCACTTTGCTTTAGTACATTGCTATTGCTATTCGTGACCTCATGAGGTAGAGAAGAAACTACAGATTCTATCTCAAAAAGTCTCTCAGAAAATGAACATTCTGCAGCTAAATATGCTGGTGATGATATTTATAATTTTCTAGGTCATAGTTACGATGGTGCCGGAGAATATGCAAATGCCAATTCTACGGGTTTTAAAGTTATTGATACAGAAAGATTTAAAATTGAACAAACTGCAAGATTAATCTCAGGAAATCCTTTTTCCCAAGACTATATCGAGGAATATGTGGAAAAATGCAGAATCTTATTCCAAAATGGTTTCAACGAAAGTTGGAGCTTAAGAATATTTGTCAGATAGAACATACCCGTCACAGAAGTTTTGACAACTTTGTTCTCAATATTCTCTCGGCCTTGGCAGCTTATTCATTCTTTGATAAAAAGCCATCAATCAACAACAATTGCGACATTATTGATGAAGATAGATTAATTGCGGCTTAAATCGAACTCACGTTATTTTATATCCTTAAAATTAATGTATCTAAAAAATCATTTAAAGATGTAGTTGAAATTCTAACGGCATCTTTTTTTTAATTCATTGTATCTTTAAAGGTACAATCATTACCTTTTTTTGGGATGATAATATTGTGAGACTATAGTATAAGATTTGTGTTTTGATACCTTGTAGTAAGTGCATAGTGCAAAAAATCACAGGTATAGTTTTGTAGATAAAGAAAATCTTGAGTGTCCGGGAAATGTTAATAAGATAATTGTTGCAAAAATTACATTTTTGAGTATAGAAAAAATAAATGCGTAAACAGCTAATTTTTCTTTGATTTTATTTATATTAAGAAAATGAATGAATTCTCAGCGTAGAAAATCATTCCAGATATTGAGTATATCTTTTTCTTCATTTTCAGAATTATAATTTGATTGAACAAAATCTGAGGCAAGTTTTCCCTTAAAAACCATATTATGAAGATTGTTATCAAAAGTTTTTGTAGCATTTTCAATTTTTTCTACATAATCAATAATATCACCTTCTTCTACAGATGAAGTAAATTCTGGATTGAAGTATTCTTTTCCTGCCTGACCTTTATATCCTATAACATAACATCCACAAGACATTGCTTCTACAGGCGGTAAACCAAATCCTTCTCTATGGTTGAAACTTAAGAAGATGCTACTTTTTCTAAGTATTTCAGCCACTTCATTTTCTGACTTGTTGTCAATTGGGGTAAATTCCCAATTTGAATTTGGATTTCTTAATCTAAAGATATTGATTACCTGATTAATATCGTCAGAAAGTTTTCTAGGCATAAAAGCAATTTTTCTCTCTTTTTTATCAGAATAGTAAAAAAGTTGCTCATTAATTCCTAATCTTATTCTTTTAATATTTGAATTAGGAAAAGCTTTGAGAAGATATTTTTGGGAATCATCAGAAACTGTGATTGTTCCTATTGTGTCTTTATGGTTATAGGGTAAGCCATTAAGCTTAGCATCTAGTGAAAAACCGTTGAAGGTATAATAGCAGTTTTGGTTAAAAATAACTTTTTTACTAAAAGGCTCAATTAAATTAATATTACTATAAATTTCAGGAAATACAAGAATTGAATTCTCATCAATAGTAAAGCTAATTTTTTTTAAATAAGCTAATTTTATCTTTTTGCTGAAACTTAGTTTTTCTCTATTTAAATATTTTAAGAGTTTAAATATGTACGGATTATGAATAATTTTAGTATTATTACGAAACCACGTCTCACTTTTTTTTTTCTTATGCAAAACAAATGCCTCGTATCCATTTTTATTTAAAACATCAACCATTCTATAAATTTGTTTCACTCCTCCTATAGGAGTAGAATTTGAAGGGCATACAAAGTAAATTTTTCTCGTTGTCATAAATCTAAAATATTATTTATCCAATTTTCGAAAGAATATTTTTGAAGTATCTTAGCTGGTAGCTCTTTATATGGTGTTGTAAAAAATTCAAGTGGTATATTTATATCATCAATATTTTCTATAACAAAAATATTTTCAGGATCATAAAAGTCATAATTTTTAATGTTTTTATTAGTTGTGATAAGCTTTCTTCTACAACCAATAGCTTCAAAAGGTCTAAAAGATAAACCAGATTGATTCTCATGTGCTAGATCTAAAAAAAAATTACCTTTTTCATTAATTTTGTACGATTCTTTAAAGGGTATGATTTTTTCGAGCTTGGTTATATTTTCTTGAAATTCATCTTTAATAATAAAATCTCTATGATGATAAATAAATGAATGAATGTTGATATTGTCTTTTTTGAGAGCCTGAGTAATACGTAATAAATCATTAAAACGTTTGTCAAACGTACCAAGAAAAATAACATCAAACATAGGATTATTATTGTAAAGTTTCTCGTTGAAATAAAAATTATTAATTTTTTTTAATCCAAATTCTTTACAGTTTTCTGCATCAAAGCTGTATTTAATATCATAATGTTTTAATGATTCTTTTTGTCCTTGTATTTTTTCTAAACTGTCCCAAAGCACTACAATTTTTTTTCCTCCCTTATTGTTTAGCAAGTTATAAATTTCTGCATCCAAGATATCCGGTCTGTTGACAAGGATTATATCATATAAGTCATGAGTATTTATTTCAGAAATAAATTTCCTACGCTTTTGTGTTTTTTTTAAATTTTTATTTAAAAAAGTTTTTGAAAAGAAGTTTTTTAATCTTTCACCAAAGTTTCTGTAAATATATCTTTTTGTTGACACGCTTAATGCCATTGTAATTTCGTAGTCAGAATACTCATTCAAACCATACAAAATTACCTCATCAAATCCATAATAATCAGGCGCAATAAAAAGCAATTTCTTTTTCATTTCGAGAGTACAGTTGTAATCCAATTAGTAAAGCTATATTTCTGATATATCTCATCAGCTAAATCTTCATAAGAATTGCTGACAAAATGATCAATCCCTTCCAAATTATTATTTTCTATCACAAATATATTTTTAGAATTGTAAAAATCAAACTTTTTTACTAAAATATTGTTAGTTATTAATTTTTTTCTAAATCCTATACTTTCAAACACTCTCATTGAAAGTCCGTTATGTATTTCATTAGTAAAATCAATTATAATTTTAGACTGAGATGAATTAATTAGGTTAGTTTTAAACGATATCGGCTTATCAATTATCGTTATCAAATCTGGGTTAAGATTTTTAAATTTGTGTGAATATCCTATGCTTAAGTTTATAGATAATTTCTGTCCCAATTCATGCAGTTTTTTTGATAAGTTGAGCAGAAGATTGATTCTGTCATTCATAAAAGAACCTACGAAATAAGCGTCTATAGTATTGTTTTTGGGATTAATATCGTCAAAATAAAAATTGGTAATAGGTAAAACATTTTCACTCTTATTAAGATCGTCTTCATCGAAAACAAAAAACCTGTCAAAAAAATCAATTTTTTTATAGACAGAGGGAAATCTGTCTAAACCATCCCATTGGTAAGCGCACATTACATTTGACTTACTTTTTAAACTTTGGAGTAGATGGTTACTGAATAAATCTGGACGTATAACCAACACATAGTCATATTTTGTGATTAATTCCTTATTGATTAAATCAATTTGTTTTTGAGTTCTAAATTCTATTTTCTTCTCTCTTTTATAAGACTTCGTTTTAGTGAAGATTTTTTTTATGATATGAATTACTTGATTCTTAATTCCTATACTGACATTTATGTCATCTGGAATAGCAATCGTATCAAATCCTATAGCTTCGAGGTTTTCTTTGAATCTATACAATAACCCGTAATGATTAGGAGCCGCAATAATTATTGATTTACCTTTGAATTCATACATACATCAAATATTCTATCATTAGCCAAAAGGCTTTGTGTTTAGCAATTTTCAAAATTACAATTTTTTACTCAACCAACTCATCAACCCAGTTTTCAATAAGATATTTACCCAAAATATTTTCCGGAATATCAACATAAGCAGTTTCAAAAAAAACTTCCGGAATTGTCATATCATCTACATTTTCAATCACAAATATATTTTCTGGATTGTAAAAATCATAGTTGACAATATCTTTATTCGTAGTAATCAGTTTTTTCTTTAATCCTAAGCTTTCAAAAACTCTGAAACTTAATCCTTCCTGTCCATTTCTGCTTACGTCGAGCATGATTTGAGCTTCTTTCAAAAATTGATTGTTTTCTTCGATAGACAATGTTTTTTTTGAAAATTCGATGTATGGTTCTTCGTTTTCTCTTGATGTAAAAATAATGATTTTACTTTTTATTTTCATATCATATAACGCTTTTGCTATTTTTTTAATAACAGGAAATCGATTGTCAAATGAACTGATATTGAAAACTTTATACTTGTAATTTTCAGATACGCTATTGGTTTTTTTATAAATGAAATTAGTTTTAAATCTCAGATTATACTTTTTGCAATCCTTTTTTTCAAAAGAGAAAACTTTATCAAAAAGGGAAAGAATATTTTTCGTCTTTGGATATCTGTTAATAGAATCACTGATAATCAATACCGACTGACGAGATTTTTTATTAACGGTTTCTATCGTTTTTTTAGATAAAAAATCAGCTTTTATGTAAATACTGGTGTCAATAGATTTGATGTTTTTAATCTGATCTAATATAACTTTATTATAATGAATGTGTTTTAGATTTGATATTCCTAAATTTTTCGTGAAAAAATTAAGAGATTTATGATAAAAACTCGGATATTTATACCTGAAACTGTGAAAGTTAATATGCTTTACGTCATAATTTTTTTCTTCCAAAGCATTGGCAATATATTGGTTAAATCCCCAATTGTCATACGTTATGAGCAATATGATTTTTTTTTCTTCTTCCATTCTATAATTTCAGTTGTTACACAATCGTTTGATCCAAAAACTCTTCTAAATCGGTTTTTAAAAATGATGGCTTAAAATCCGAATAGTTTTTAGAATTCTTTACGAAATCATTGATATGCAAAAATTTATCCACTTCCGGTTTGCTTGTCCATGCCCAATCGGATTTACGGATGTGTGGCGAAAAAATAGTAAAAGTAGGAATGTCGAGAGATTTGCTCACATTAGTTGCTCCACCTTCGTTACCGATCAAACATTTGCATAAACTTGTAACAGCAGCAAACTCACGAAGATTTTTAGTGTCAAAATTCTTAATAATTGAACTCTTAGCTCTATCAGAAAGTTGAGAATATAATGTTCCAAAAAGTTTTTTCTGAGAAGGGAGATAATTGCACAATATTTTTGCGTTGGATTTGTAACCAGTAATATATTCAAGCAATTCTACCATATATTCAATCGGATAAGTTTTCTCTTCAGAACTTCCGAAAGTGCTTATCATGATGAGATTATCTGTTGATGATAATCCGTTTTCATCTAAAATTTGCTGTGCGTTTTTAAGCTCATCTTCCTGTATATAAACTTTAGGGAAAACTTCCTGAAATTGAATTCCCAACGGTTCCAACATCTGCAAACGATGCTCAATTCCTAAAGTCGTATTTTTTGATTTTACTTTTGTTGATCTTTTTACTGGGTAATTGTAGAAAAACTGAGTATATTTTTTGAAGAAACCAATTCTTGTTTTAGCTCCCGAAAAAAAAGTGATAATTGCAGTTTCTATTTTTGAATAAAGGTCGATTACCAAATCAAATTTGTATTGCTTTATCTCAGACAGAGTTTTTGTACTATCATTACTAAAAAACAAAAAATGATCGATATTTGGATTACCAATCAGGATTTGAGAATGTTTTTCTTCCAAAAGAAAACTGATTTCAGATTTTGGATATTTATTTTTCAGTAAAGACAGTATTGTACTCGTCACGAGTACATCACCCATGAATTTTTTTTGGATGATCAAAATCTTCATATTATTTCCCAAACTCCAAAACTGTTTTTTCGATAATCTTCACACAGTCCAATAATTGCTCTTCTGTAATCACCAATGGTGGAGCTAGTCTTATAATGTTTCCGTGGGTTGGTTTTGCCAATAATCCGTTTTCTTTTAATTGTAAACAAAGATTCCAGGCAGTTGAACTCTCTGGTGTATCGTTGATTAAAATGGCATTTAACAAACCTTTTCCTCTTACTTTGGTAATCAAATCAGATTTCTCAATCACTTTTTCAATTTCAGATCTGAATAATTGACCCATTTCTTCCGCTCTTTCCGAAAGTTTTTCTTCTTCTACAAGATCTAAAGCGGCAATGGCAACTGCACAAGCGATTGGATTTCCTCCGAAAGTAGAACCGTGCTGCCCTGGTTTGATAACATTCATGATTTCGTCGTTCGCCAAAACTGCAGAAACAGGATACATTCCTCCTGAAAGAGCTTTGCCTAAAATCAAAATATCGGGTTGCACATTTTCGTGATGACAGGCAATCAATTTACCTGTTCTTGCAATTCCGGTTTGAACTTCGTCTGCGATGAAAAGAACGTTATATTTTTTACAAAGCTCAGAAGCATCTTTCAAGAAGTTTTCGTCCGGAACGTAAACTCCGGCTTCTCCCTGAATTGGCTCAACTAAAAATGCTGCAATATTTGATGCCTCATTTTTCAGGACTTCTTCTAAAGCTGCAAGGTCATTGTACGGAATTTTTACGAATCCCGGTGTGAAAGGACCATAGTTTTTGTTTGCATCGGGATCATTTGAGAAAGAAACGATTGTCGTGGTTCTTCCGTGAAAATTATTTTCACAAACAACAATTTTGGCAGCGTTTTCTGCAATTCCTTTTACTTCGTAACTCCATTTTCTTGCTAATTTCACCGCAGTTTCCACCGCTTCAGCTCCGGAATTCATAGGTAAAACTTTATCAAATCCGAAAAGGGTAGTGATTTTTTTCTCGTATTCTCCTAAACTTGAATTGTAAAATGCTCTTGATGTTAAAGCCAATTTCTTAGCTTGATTAACTAAAGCTTCCACAATTTTCGGGTGAGAATGTCCTTGATTAACAGCTGAATATGCTGAAAGAAAATCATAATATTTTTTACCTTCAACGTCCCAAACAAATACGCCTTCACCTTTATCTAAAACCACAGGAAGCGGATGGTAGTTATGTGCGCCATGTTTTTTTTCGAGCTCGATGAAGTATTGTGAATTTTTTGTTTGTTCTGCTGTTGACATATTCTTTTTGCTTTTTTACAAAGTTAAGAATTCCTAATTAAACATTGCGACAGAAGAATAACATTGAATTTTGACGGATTATAGAAGGATAACATATTAGAAACTCTTAAATTAGGAATGTTTTTTTAATTTTTGACCACCCGCAGTTTTTATATCTTTTGTCAGCATTCAAAACGCAAAATTTTATTTTAGTAAAAATCGTAACGTTTTGTTTATTGTTATGTTTTTGTAAAATATGCCCTCAAGAAAGCAGTAATCTGAAGCTTAAAAAACTTGTTAGAAAAAAATGTAATTTTGTGAGAATACGTTTAAAATCAAATGATGAAAAATAAAAAATATTCAATACAAATCTGTATATATCTATTTCTTTTTTTTATCTGGCTTCCTTTTAAAAGTCAGGATCAATTATATTACAACCCGGCTACATCAGGATCTAGTATTGCTGAGTTTTATAAAATTAACGCTGATAGTTCTATTTCATACACCAGATATTCCTACGGAAAGGGTAAGGAAGAGATAAGTACGGGTAAAAACAGAAATGCAGATAAGGAAAACTGGAAGAAGTTTTTAAGCAGTGGGAAACTTACCTCCTCAATAAAGACTGCTACACCGGAGGATTTTAAAAAAGAGATGATGCTAAAAAGGTTTTCAGTAAAAAGATATGGTGAAACTACGCCTTTATATTTTTACGGAAACGCTGTTTTGCACGGATTACCGAATGCTGATCGCAATATGAGACTTGTTTATTCAACTGGTTCTTACCGGGAGAACGCCAATAATCTTATTAACAAATTTGAATTAAAAGAAATACATGGAGTCTGTTTTTTTATTTATCAGCAACACATCTATTTGCTGGAAAAAGAAAATTTGCTGAAAAAGATTTTTTATGACGGAGAAGTAGTTACCGAAGATAAAAAAAATGTGGGCAATTTTGTAATGGCCTCCCAGCTGGAAGTGGTAGAGATGGGTGAAAAGTATGGCGTGCACGATCGACTCGGTAACGTAATTCTTCCTGTAGAATATCAGAATGTTATGATCTGTGCAGACGCCATTTTGGCAAAGAAAAATAATCTTTGGTATTTCTGTGATTTCTTTGGAGTGTTGCTTTCAAAAAAAGGATACAGAAAAATCTTACCCCTTTCTGTGGTAGATCTGGAAGTTGTGCAGGATCAAACTATTCAGAAAAATGGTGGGTTGCTGAAATATGTTGTTTTGGATGGTAAAAATCTTAAAACTATAGATGATATTTATGCTGGTCATCCGAAATCCAATTTTGCGTATCAGCACGGCGAATATTCTGTCTGCGGTACAAGGTCGGGTTCATACAGCTCGCAATCTCTTAATCTGCAGCTGAATGATAATGTCTTTACTGTTAAAGAGAAAACATACTTCCAAAATTATCCATATACAGACTTGGGAAATTCTGAACGCAATTTTGAAACCGAAAAAATTCAGAGGATGAAAGTAGATCTTGATTTTGGTAAGATAGAGTTTCTGCAGAAAGAAGATGAATTTTCTACCTATGGTTATTCCAATAATCGATGGGTAATGTTACTGAAACGCACATATCAGGGAAAAGAGTTTCTCTATCCAGTATCTTTTAATAAAGAAATACCGGATTACTATTCATTTAGTAAACCTTATTTTGAGCCTCACGCGTTTGATAAGATTGAAGTGAAAAAAGTTAACACAAATTTGCTTCCTTTTCAAGGGGATTATAATTACTATAATTTAAACTATGAAGACCTGATGATTAATAATAATTTTAAATCAGATGCGTATTTTAAAGTAACAGATAATGGAAAATTTGCTTTTTATTCGCCTTTAAGCAGATTTATGAATAATCTCGAAGTAAAATATACCTCGTTGGGAGATTTAGAAAACAGATTCATGCGGTTTTCCGATTGTAAAGGAAAAACAGGCTGGATCAGTGAAGATGGAGAAGAGTTTTATGACCTGTAACTTCTATTATGTAATGAAATCACTGCTTTTCCTACTTGTCTTTTTAGTTTCTGAACGTTTTTTTTCGCAGAGGAATTATGACGAAGATTCTCTGAGAAATGCTGAAAGAAACAGATTTATTTTTGAAAAAAATAAAAAATATGGTGTATTAGATGGAGCTGGTAAAAAACTTACTAAGCCGCTTTATAATAATATAAGTTTTGTTTACAACAATCTATTTATAGCTACAAAAGATACCTTGAAAGGTGTTCTGAATAAAAAAGGACAGTTTATTTTACCCTTAGTTTATAAGGATATTGACACTAATATTGGTTATTTAACAGACTCAAAAACTTTTTTCGCAGCAGATTTTAATGATGAGGGTTTTATCTACAATAAAAAGGGAGAAAAGATTTCTAATTTGAAATTTAGTTTAGGAAAACTTAGCAGTAGCAGAGGAAATCATTTAGCTGAAATGATTCTCATCAATAAAGAAGGTTATCGGCAGCGAAAGCTGGTTAAAGTTCTTGATGAAAGTGCTTCAGTAATAGAAATTCCAGGTTATGAAAATGAAAAGCTTACAGGTATATTTGTAAATTTTGAAGGTTTCGACAAAGAAAATGTTTCTGCAAGAGACTTTGTAAGAAACAATCGTTCTGTTATTTCTTTTTATAAAAATCATTCTCACGTAGGATTATTTAATATACATACCAATAAAGTGATCCCGGCGATTTATCAAGGGTTGAAATATGATTCTTTTTCTAAAAGAATCTACTTGTTGAAAGATAAATTTTACAGTTTTTCTGTGGATGGCCATCTCGAAAATCCAATTGAAAATAATGATAAAATAATAAAAATTCATTCGGATAATTTTTTCTGTATCAACGGAAAAAATAATATGATTATAAAGCGAAATGGTATTGAAGTTCCTTTTTCTTACCCAAAATTAGAAGAATATCACGATGAGTCAAGAGTTCATTATAATCAGATTTCTTATCAAGATCATTTGTATTATAGAAATTTGTTCAAATATTATCTTAACAGTGACGATAAAAAGCATGGGCTCATCAATTTTCAGGGAAAAATATTAACAAAAGCTGAATATGATGAAATTACTCTGCTTTTTTATAGTGACGACTCAAATTATGATGCTGTTGAGAACAATAAGTTTTATGAGGAGAACAAAATTGATATTGTCTCAGTAGCACAAAATATTCTATCTGATGGGTCAAAAAAAATTGATGTCATTAACAGAAAAGGAAATGCTATTGTGACTCTTAATCTTCCTAAAAATCTTTTTTTATATTTATCAGGAGTTAAACTTAGTCACTTTACGAAAAATGGCAACCTGTTTCTTGAATCTTATTCCAAAAGTGATAAAGGACATTCTGTAGATAAGTTTTATATGTTTAACTTTTACACCGGAAAACTGATAATTGAAACAGATAAAGCTCCAATTTCTGAGGTCTCAAATGTTGGATACAAAACTGTTTTTCATGACACGGATAAGAAAGTTAAAATAATTACCGTGTACAATCTCAAGGCTGAAAAAATAGGGATCTATACTTTAAAAAACGACTGGCAAAATAATGACTACGAAAATGATTTCGACGGAGTTTTCCCATATAAAGAAAACGGAAAAGAAGGTCTTAAAAACTTTAGTAATGAAATAATCGTTAAAGCAGTTTACGATAAAATTAAAGCTGTTGGTAATGAGTTCTATATTGTGATTAAAGACAATAAATACGGCGTTCTTAATAATAAAGGTAGTTTGCTTGTAAATGAAAAGTCGGAGGAAATTGTTTATGATTTTTATACCAAATGTTTTAAAGATGTAGTAACTTGGAAGTCTTATTTCTGTTTGGATAACAAAAAGTAAAGTTTCAAATTAGATATTCTGAAAAAAATAAATCGGCTTCAAGTTGAAGCCGATTTTTATCTTAATGATTATCATATTTCTTGTCCATTACAAAACTCTCCATGAATTTTGTCGTGTAGTTTCCGGAAAGATAAGCTTCATCTTCCATCAACTGTCTGTGGAAAGGAATAGTTGTTTTCACACCTTCAATATAGAACTCTTCTAAAGCACGCTTCATTTTTGCAATTGCTTCTTCACGGGTTTGTGCCGTAGTAATAAGCTTTGCAATCATTGAATCGTAGTTAGAAGGAATGGTGTAACCTGAATAAACGTGAGTGTCAACTCTGATTCCGTGTCCGCCAGGAATGTTTAATCCTGTGATTTTTCCCGGTGACGGTCTGAAATCAGCGTAAGGATCTTCCGCATTAATTCTACACTCGATGGAGTGTAATTTCGGATAATGGTTAATTCCTGAAATAGGAGTTCCTGCAGCCAAAAGAATTTGTTCTCTGATCAAATCATAATCAATCACTTGCTCAGTAATTGGGTGCTCAACCTGAATTCTCGTATTCATTTCCATGAAATAGAAATTTCTGTGCTTATCAACAAGGAATTCAATCGTTCCTACACCTTCGTAACCGATGAATTCTGCTGCTTTCACTGCTGCTTCACCCATTTTCTCACGAAGCTCGTCAGTCATGAATGGAGAAGGAGTTTCTTCCGTTAATTTCTGGTTTCTTCTTTGTACAGAACAGTCTCTTTCAGAAAGGTGACAAGCTTTACCAAATTGGTCACCTGCAACCTGAATCTCGATATGTCTTGGCTCTTCAATCAGTTTTTCCATGTACATACCTCCGTTTCCGAAGGCTGCAACAGCTTCCTGAATGGCAGATTCCCAGTGCTCTTTAAGGTCTTCGGCTTTCCAAACAGCTCTCATTCCTTTACCACCACCACCGGCAGTAGCTTTGATCATGACAGGATAACCTGTTTCTTCAGCTGTTTTTACTGCGTGCTCGTAAGATTCAATTAAACCTTCAGAACCTGGTACGCAAGGTACGTTAGCCGCTTTCATGGTCGCTTTAGCATTCGCTTTGTCTCCCATTCTCTCGATTTGCTCAGGACTCGCACCAATAAATTTGATGCCGTTTTTCTGACAGATTCTTGAGAAATTGGCATTTTCAGATAAGAAACCGTAACCAGGGTGAATGGCGTCTGCATTGGTAATCTCAGCAGCAGCAATAATGTTAGGGATTTTTAGGTAAGAGTCTTTACTCATTGCAGGACCAATACAAACTGCCTCGTCAGCAAATCTTACGTGAAGACTGTCTTTGTCGGCAGTAGAGTATACCGCAACGGTTTTGATTCCCATTTCTTTACAAGTACGTAAAATACGCATTGCAATTTCGCCACGATTGGCAATTAATATTTTTTTGAACATCTTTTTCAATTTGAAAATTAGATAATTTGAAAATTAGATAATGTTATTTTAATGTAGAATTTAATCTAACATCTAATGTCTAACATCTAACTTCTACTTAAGATGGATCTACTAAGAATAATGGTTGGTCATATTCTACAGGTGTAGCGTCGTCAACTAAAATTTTAACGATTTTACCGCTTACTTCAGACTCGATTTGGTTGAATAACTTCATTGCTTCGATTACACAAACTACTTTTCCGTTTGATACTTCATCACCTACATTTACAAAAACGTCTTTATCTGGAGAAGGTTTTCTGTAGAAAGTTCCGATCATTGGAGATTTAATTGTTACATATTTACTATCATCAGATACCGCTTCAGCTTTTTCTGTAGATCCGGAAACAGCAGCTGGTGCGTGACCAGGAGCTACTTGTTGAGGAGCCTGCTGATACATTTGCGGTTGCGCAACGTAGCTTACCTCATTGCCTCCCAGCGGAGTTTTAATAGTAATTTCGAAATCTTTGGTCTTGTACTTCACCTCAGAAACTTCAGCTTTAGATACAAACTTGATAAGATTCTGTATGTCTTTAATGTCCATAAAATTGATATTTGATTTGTCGTCAAAGATACCAAAAAAACACAAAAAGCAACAAAAAACCACTCATTTTTATTAAAATTGAGTGGTTTTTGTATTAAATAGGGCTTTTTAAGGTAAAAAGCTCTTAGTTTTCTTCTGTAGTAGTTTCTACTGTTTTTTCTAATACTACTTTTCCTCTGTAGTATAATTTTCCTTCATGCCAGTGTGCTCTGTGGTATAAATGCATTTCTCCTGTAGTTGCATCTTTTGCCAATTGAGGAACTACTGCTTTGTAATGAGTTCTTCTCTTATCTCTTCTTGTAGACGACTGTCTTCTCTTTGGATGTGCCATTTTGTAATAACTTTTTTAATTTGATGAGCGATGAGATCTTTCATCATCTCATCATATTATTATTATTTTTAATTTTTATCTTTTAATTTCTTCAAAGCTTCCCATCTAGGGTCAACTTCTTCTTCTTCTTTTTCCTCAATTTCTTTCGGGCTGAATTTATCAAGAATTGCCAAATCTTCATCACTTATGTTCGGTGATACTTTCTTCATAGGTATTGATAGTGCCACATTTTCATAAATTAAATGTGCTACGTTGAAGGCGTGATCATTTGCAAGGATTGTTACTACATCTTCCTCACTGTCGTCATATTCTTCTCCGAATTTTACTAAAATACCGATTTGGTTTTCAATGTCGTGGTCAAAACTGTCGTTTGTAATATCACAAACCAATTCTACTGTTCCATTTACTTTTACTTCAAATTCTAAAAACGTAGTATGTTTATTTAAAAATACTTCTACATCGATTTTAGGATTTGTAAATTCCTGTTCAGTGTCGAATAATTGAAAGAACTCTTTATCTATCTCAAACCTGAACTCGTGCTTACCGATTTTCAGTCCGGAAAAGCTTATATCGTAGTTTCTTAACTTGTCCATAAAATGAGTGTGCAAAAATATGCATTTATTTTAATATTACAAATAAAATAGGTAACAAAATTAATTTTAATTAAGTCAACGTTTTACATTTCGCTTTCTACAGGAAGATCTTCATCAATTCCGTTGTCTGAAGGCATTCTTCTTGGCTGAAGTCTGTTGGCCATCATTTCTTTATAATCGCTTCTGTTTTTAAAAATCTTAATTGCCATGAAAATTGCTTCCATAAAACTTTGTTCATCGGCTATGTTTTTCCCTGCAATATCATACGCAACGCCATGATCTGGTGAAGTTCTGATAAATGGAAGTCCTGCGGTGTAATTTACGCCTTCTTCGTAAGCTAAAGTTTTAAATGGTGCTAAGCCTTGATCGTGATACATCGCTAAAACGGCGTCAAAACTTTGATATTTGCTCGGTTGGAAGAAGCTGTCAGCAGGAAAAGGCCCGAAAGCCAAGATTCCCTGATCTGAAAGTTCTTTAATGGCTGGCGAAATGATTTCAATTTCTTCATTTCCGATGACGCCACCATCTCCAGAGTGTGGATTTAAACCTAAAACCGCAATTTTTGGTTTAGATATAGAAAAATCTTCAATCAAAGTTTGGTTTAATGCCTTAATCTGTTTCTTGATTTTTTCTTTTGAAATATTTTCGGCAACCTGAGAAATCGGAATGTGATGCGTAGAAACGGCTACTTTCAAACCATCTGTTACCAAAAACATCAGTCCTTTTTTGTTGAATTTTTCTTCAAAATAACCGGTATGACCTGCGTGTTTAAAGCCCATCTTCATCATTTCGTCTTTGTTGATTGGTGCAGTGACTAAAACATCAATTTCGCCTTTCATCAAAGCTTCAGTTGCAGCTTCCAAAGAATCAATAGCCATTTTGGTAGATTCTTCTGATGGTTTCCCTAGTTCTACATTAGAATTATCTTTCACCAAATTAAGCATATTCAGCTTTCCGTTTTGAGCCTGTGAAGTTTCTGTGATATAGTTGAAATTTAAATTGAGCTTAAAAATATTCTTCTGGTAAGTGAATAATTTCCCTGAGCCGAAAATAATTGGGGTAAAAAAGTCGGTAATGGTTTTGTCTTTCAGAGATTTCATGATGATTTCCGGGCCAATGCCGTTGAAGTCACCAATTGAAATTCCTACTCGTACTTTATGGTTTTTTGGGCTCATTTTGATTATCTTTGAAGATTATAATTTTACAAATTTAGCAAAAAATAATATGTTCACAGGAATTATTGAAGCGATAGGGGTTATTGAAAAAATTGAAGAAAACGGCAGCAACATTAATTTTACTTTAAGTTGTCCGTTTACTCATGAATTAAAGATTGATCAGAGTCTTGCTCACAACGGCTGTTGTCTTACGGTGGTTGAGATTACCGAGAGCCAATACGTTGTTACTGCAATCAATGAGACATTAGAAAAAACCAATTTAGGAAAGTGGGAAGTAGGAAGTGTAGTGAATCTTGAGCGCTGCATGATGATGAATGGAAGACTTGATGGCCACATCGTTCAGGGACATGTAGATCAAACCGGTGAAATAATTGACATTGAGAACAAAGATGGCAGCTATTTTGTTACTGTACAGTATAGTTCAGAAGGGGGTTTCGTAACAGTTCCGCAAGGTTCAATCACTGTAAACGGAATCAGTCTTACTGTTGCCAAAAGCGGAGATTTTCAGTTTTCGGTAGCTATTATTCCTTACACTTGGGAGTTTACCAATATGAAAAATGTGAAAATCGGTGATAAAGTCAACCTTGAATTTGATATCGTTGGTAAATACATTGCTAAATTAATTAACAACAAGAATGTCGTTTAATAAATATAAAGGATATAGTTTAAGAAACCGGGTTTTTTTTGGTTTCCTACTCGTATGTCTTTTGAGTGTTGCTGCTTCTTCATTGGTGCCCTACTTTGTTTTGAGAAATAATTCTCTGCAGCAAAGTAAAATCGATATGCAGGAGAAGACCAATGCGGTGATGAGGTATCTGGATTACGCAGTCAGTCAGTCGACGGTGCGTACAGAAGATCTTCCTGTGGTTTTGAAGAATAAAATTTTTGAAATTGCAGACATCAATCAACACGATATTATTATTTATGATTTAAAAGGAAACTACTTACTTTCCAGTAGGGACGGAAATTTAGTTGATAAGAAAAAGATTCCGATTAATATTGTGAATAAACTTCTTTCTACGGAAGCGAGATATGATTTTCGGGAGGTAGATGAGTCAAAAGATGCCGTTTTTACGTCATCTTATTTGCTCTTAAAAAACAATATGTGGGAACCGATTGGGATTATCTATATTCCTTTGTATCACAATGAATCTGCTTATCTTGATGTTCTTCATAAATATGTCATTTATATTTTGATCGTTGATATTTTACTGATTGCATTCAGTATTTGGCTGAGCTGGGTGACTTCCACCAATCTTGCAAAAAATATCACCAAATTTTCGGATATGATTACGAGGATTACGCTTTTTGAAAACGAAATGCGTCCTATTAAATATTATAAAAATGACGAGCTCAATGCGTTGGCGAGAGCTTACAATCGCATGATTCTTCAGATTCAGGATCAAAAAGAAAGGCTTCGTTTCAAGGCGTCAGAAGAAGCTTGGCGTGAAATGGCAAAACAGGTTGCGCACGAGGTTAAAAACCCTTTGACACCGATGAAACTGACGATTCAGAATTTTGAAAGAAAATTTGATCCCAATGATCCTGATGTAGGCGAAAAGGTTAAAAGATTAAGCAAAACAATGGTTGATCAGATTGACCTGATTGCTACAGTTGCCTCAGCATTCTCTGAATTTGCCAAGCTTCCAGAAAAAAATAATGAAGTCATTAATTTAAATACAGAAATTGATGATATTCTAAGAGTTTTTAACGATGATCAGATATTTGTGCATTCCAATAAAAGCAATATCATGATCAGTATGGATCGAATTTATCTTTCCAGAATCATTACCAATCTTGTAACCAACGCAAAACAGGCGCAAAGCGATGATCGCAATCTTCTCGTAAATGTAGATATTGAGCAACACCAAAGAAAAGTTATAATCTCAGTTCAGGATAACGGAATTGGAATTGCTGAAAATATGTTTGAAAGAATTTTTGAACCCAATTTTACTTCAAAAAATAGCGGAATGGGTTTAGGTTTATCGATGGTTAGAAAAATGGTGGAAGATTACAAGGGTCAAATTACCGTTAAATCTGAAATTGGTAAGGGTTCTACATTCATTATTACATTACCTACAAATCTTTAGTGAAACCTTTTAAATTTAAACAGTTTGAAATTCAACAGTCAGCTGACGTTTTCCGTGTGGGGACGGATGGTGTTTTGTTGGGTGCTTTGGCGAATATTAATTTTGCTAAAAATGTTCTGGAGATTGGTACGGGAAGTGGTTTGATTTCTTTAATGCTGGCTCAAAGAAATTTAAATGCAATTTTTTTAGGTATTGATATCAATGAAGAAGCTGTCAATCTCACAAAATTTAATTTTGAAAATTCTCCATTTCATTTAAGATTAAAAAATAGTCTCCAGGATTTTAAAACTTTTGAAACTGATGAAAAGTTTGATCTAATTGTATCAAATCCGCCTTATTTTGAAGAAAACTCTTCAGGTAAAGATGTTCTCGCCAGGCAAACCGTTGAATTGAATTTCCAGCAATTGATCTCAAAATCTTCACAATTACTTTCCGAAAACGGGATTTTTTCTGTAATTATCCCTTTTGAAATTGGTGCTTATTTTATTGAAATTGCTAAAGAAAATCAATTGTTTCTCAACCGAAAAGTTAATATTTACGGAATTGAAAATTCAAAAATAAAAAGATTAGTATTAGAATTTTCTCAAATTGAGAAAGCTCTGGAAGAATCTGATTTTATCATAGAAAAAAGTCCGAGAAATTACTCGGACCAATATCTTGAACTCACCAAAGAGTTTCATGTTTTTAAAGAATAATTTATTCAAATAATTCCGCTGTATCAAGCACAGAAACTTTACCGTCTTCACATCTGATGGCTTCCCCAGGGAAGTTCTGAATCATGTGATAATCATGTGTTGCCATTACAACAGCAGCTCCATTTTCAGCGGCAACCTGCTTCAGTAAAGTCATGATTTCGTTCGAAGTTTCAGGGTCAAGATTTCCCGTCGGCTCATCGGCCAAAATCAAATCAGGATGATTCAAGAGTGCTCTTGCGATGGCAATACGTTGCTGCTCACCTCCAGAAAGTTCGTGCGGCATTTTGTGTTTCTTTCCTTTCATATTTACGCTGGAAAGTACTTCATTGATGCGCTCATCCATTTTTGGCTTATCTTTCCATCCGGTAGCTTCCAAAACGAATTTCAGATTCTTCTCAACGGTTCTGTCAGAAAGTAATTGAAAATCTTGGAAAACGATTCCTAATTTTCTTCTCAAATTGGGAACGTCAGAAGCTTTTAATTTAGCCAAATCAAATCCTACCACTTCGCCAACGCCAGCAACCAAAGGAATGTGTCCGTATAAAGTTTTGAGAAGTGAGCTTTTTCCGGAACCTGTTTTCCCGATTAGATAGCAGAATCTGCCTTTCTTGATGTTTAAATTAACATCAGTAAGCACGGTAAAATTTTTCTGTGTAATTTTTGCGTGTTGTAGGTTGATGATATTGTCTCCAGATATATTTGTATGTGGCATAAACTCGATTTTTAGAGGCTTTTTCCAAAAAGTTTTTTCAGATTTTAAAAATAGAAAAAAGAAGCTTTATAAACCTAAAATTTAGGAAAATTTAACAACAAAAAATGCTTGAAAAAACTTATTTTCAAGCATAATCTGTATATTGTAAGTTAAGAATTATCTCTTAGCTCTTGCAGAACTCACTGTAAGGCTTTTTCTGCCTTTAGCTCTTCTCGCTGCCAAAACTCTTCTTCCGTTTGGCGTAGACATTCTCTCTCTGAAACCGTGTTTGTTTCTTTTCTTTCTTTCTGATGGCTGGAACGTTCTTTTACTCATTACTATATATTTTAGTCGTAATTATCTATTAATTTTCAGGTTGCAAATATATGTATATTTTTATTAAGTGCAAATATAATCTTAAATTATTTTAATGAAATATTAGTTCAAAACTTTACTAGTGCAATAGAGGTATTTTTACTTTTTAAAGATTGATACACCTAAAAACTTTATCTTTGAAAACTCAAATTTAAAGAAAATGTTTACACCTGCCGAACTTTTAGAAATCAATAAGCTTCTTATCCCGGAAAATAAAATCGTAATCCTTACCCATTACAATCCGGATGGTGATGCCATTGGTTCAAGTTTAGGTCTTAAACATTATCTGCGTGCAAAAGGTATTGGAGCTGAGGTTGTAACTCCAAACGATTTCCCGAAGTTCCTGAAATGGATGCCTGAAGCAAAGAAAAACATCATCGGAGAATACAAAAGAAAATTAGCTTTTGATCTCATCAACGATGCAGATGTGATTTTCTGTTTAGATTTTAATTCTCCTGCAAGAATCGGGCTTTTGGGTGATTGGCTGATGAAGGCGAGGGCAAAGAAAATTTTGATGGATCACCACCAGCAACCGGAAGATTTTGATTTTGTGTATTCAGATACGATTATTCCCGCAACCTGCCAGATGATTTATCATTTTATTGAGGCGATGGATGATGAAGATTTGGTGAATAAAGAAATTGCAGAATGTCTGTACACCGGAATTATGACAGATACCGGCGGTTTTCGTTTCCGATCTACAAGTGCGGCGACGCATAGAATTGTGGCTAATTTAATTGAAAAAGGAGCAGATCCTTCTGTGATTACTTCAAATACATGGGATACCAACACGGTTTCACGTTTACACTTATTGGCTCTTGTTTTAGGGCGAATTGAAGTGGTGAATGACGGTAAAGTAGCTGTTTTATCTCTAACGAGAAAAGAACTTCAGGAATACGGTTTCCAGAAAGGTGATACGGAAGGTTTTGTAAATTACGGATTGAGCATTGTCGGTGTGAGAATGTCTGCTTTCTTCATGGAAGATCTATATGAAGATTTTATTAAAATTTCTTTCAGAAGTAAAGATGAAGTCGACGTGAATCAGTTCTCTAGAAAATATTTCAGCGGTGGCGGCCACATCAATGCTGCAGGAGGGAAATCTATGGAGTCTTTGCCAGATACGATTGAGACGTTTAAAAAGAGATTGGTTGATGAGAATTTGTAGTTAGTATTAACTCATCATTAATAACTCAAAACTTATAACTTAAACTTCGTATATCCTTTTTTCTCAAGCTCTACACACGTATATTCATAAACTTCTTCAAACATTGCGTCTAAAGAGTTTTTTTTGAATAAACTGAACTTGGTCATTTTCGGAGGATCTAAAAAAATATCACAGGATTTGGCTTTAGAATAAACAGATTTTGCGATTGCTAAATGTAAAATACGGTCAAATTCTTTCATTAAACTCATATTTTCAAGGCTGTCATAGCTGATAGAATTGACGTGTGAAGCAATTAGAAAATCACATTTATCAATAATTGGTTCTATAGGCAAATTGTCTAAAACTCCACCATCCACATAAATTTTTTCGCCCATTCTTACGGGAGGCAATACAAAAGGAACGCTCGATGATGCCAAAAGCGGTCTGAATAATTCGCCTTCCGAGAAAAAATCTACAATCCCATGAGTCATTTCTGTCGCTGCAACATAAACGGGAATTTTTAAAACTTTAAAATCATCTTCAGGAATATAATCCATTAATAATTTCAAAATAAATTTTGAACTGAAAATTCCGTTTTTGGAAAGTTTTAAATATGAACGAGAGAAAAAAGTTGTTTTCCTTACAATTTCCATCATCTCATCGGGTGAAGTTCCGATAGAGTAGAATGCGGCAATGATAGAACCTGCACTGGTTCCCGAGATGATTTGAGGCTTCAGATCGTATTCTTCCAACGCTTTGAGGACAGCGATGTGGGCAATTCCACGCATTCCGCCGCCCGATAAAGTAAGACCTATAATTGGTTTCTTTTTTTTGAAAGAGAATAATCCCATTGAAAATTTTAAGCTATACTAAGTTAAGTGAATTTTATAGAAATACTACGGTTCATCACATTCTGAATCTATTTTTATAAACAAATTATCAAATTCTTTGTTCATCTTTTCATCATGCTGCGGATTTTCAATATCTGAGTTGGCGCAGTTCCCCCAACCGAATGTAATCAAATCTATTATCGCATAATCTTTCCAATTTGAGGATTTAAGATGATTTTCAAATTGATTGATAATCCTTTGCGGATCGCCATTCTTTTCACTCATTTCTTCACGGAGCTTTCGCCATTCAGCAATCATTTCATCATCATTAGAATTTAAAGCTTTCGCAAAATTTCTACAGTTTCCCGTAAATTTATTATTGATTAAAATTGAAGGATCAGAATAAGCTGCAATTTGAAGTTTCTTCTTTTCATATTCCTGATACAAAGATTTTGCCTGTAGTTTTTTTATATCTTGCCAATAAGGAACATTAACAACTTTCAGATTCTCAATGATTTTTTTCTTTACAGCAAAATCTTTATCAAGTTGATTTAAAATTTGATTTTTGTTTTGCCTTACTTTCTGCAAATCATCAAAATCAAAAACCGATGGCGTATCTAGTTGAACTCCGCCCATTTGAAACCAAAGCTTATAAGTTCCTTCCAATTCTTCAAGAGAATATTTAGCAGCGTCAAAATACCCTTTACTGTCGCAAAGTTCTGTGACAAAAGCGAAAATTTCGGGCTGAGCTGATTTTATGGCTAAAGAATCAGGTTTAGATTTTTCAGCAATTGATGTTGTATCTTTTTGATTTATAGTAGAATCCGATGATTCTTTTTTGCAACCGATTAATGAAACGAAAAGCACAGAAAATATCCAGATTCTCATAAATGATTTTTTACAGAAGAAATTTTTTCGGAAGATGATGAAGTAGTTCTGTATTGATAATTTCTGCACAGATGATTGGTTTTTCCCAATGACCATTGTGTCCGCAATCGACAATATATGATTTTATATTGGTTCTATCCGGAAGGTTGTTGATGGTTTTGTCGGTTTTTACGGCGTTGTCGTGTTTTCCGGCAATGACTAAAATTTTGGCTTCCAGATTTTCAAGAATATGCTTTTTATCGGTTCTTGCTACCATACCTTTTACGCAGGCTAAAGCGCCCAAATTATTGGTGGAAAGTGCAACTTCTAAAGCAGTTTCTATTTTTCCTTCCAGAACATCTCTTTCGTTTTGATTGAATAAATTCGGAATTCCGGCTCTCGCATAATGCTGAAAAGCATCCTTGATGATTCTGTAACTTTTTATACGCTGCTCTTTTTTTTCTTCGTCATCTGCGAAATAAGTTGAAAAAAATAAGGTTAAACTTTTCAGGTTTTCAGGAAACTTTTCGGCAAAAGCTAATGAGGTGTAGCCGCCCATCGAATGACCAAGAAGATGAAAGTTTTCTAAATTTTGATTATCAACTAGCTTTTTCACTTCGTCAGCTATCAGTTCCATGGTGTGAACTTCAGCTAAAATATCAGACTTTCCGTGACCGGGAAGATCAATTTTTAATAAAGTAAAATCTTTAGAAAGATGCGATTCCATGTCACTCCAGATGCTTAGGTTTTCCATAAAACCGTGTAGCAGAACCAATGTTTCCTTTCCGTTTCCTTTCTTTTCGAAGTTGAGCATAGTGTAGATTTAAAAATGAATATCAATGTAATCTACAAAACCCGAACCATTTACCATATCCTGAAGTCGGTAGGTTTTTCCGCCATCTTTAGACATAAACGTTTTTGTGCCTTTTCTGGTGTATGGCTTTCCGTTATCGTTATCAGAAATGCTTTGAGTGATTTCTCCGGTGAAATTCATGTGTTTAGCAGTAACAACCTGTACAAAACCTTTTAGATTAACTGAATTATTACCAGACTTTATGCTTCCTGATACAGTATAATTATCTCTTTCGCCTTCAATTTTTGTAAAATTTACCGAGCCTGAATATTTTGGTGAACTGTCATTCTGATAAACGAATTTGTGACTTCCGCTGAAATCTCTGAAACGGTTTTTGCTGTTTAAAGCTTTGATGCTGTCATTGATTTTTGTTCTTTCGGCGTTGATGGAGTCTGTGATTTTGGTGCTGTCAGATTTTTCAGGAGTTTTTTGAGTTTCTTTTTTCGAACATGAAAAAGTGAGAATTCCTGCGATGGCTATGATTAAAGTTTTTTTCATCAATACATAAATTATATTCTCAAATTTAAATAAAAAAAGAGCATTATAAAAATGCTCTAGAGTATTATTTGATTACGTTTTCGTAAACTTTCTTTTCCCAGGGTTTAATATCGCTTATTCCGTATCTTTCTTTTTTCGAAATTGAAATATTATCCATCATGTCTACAAAGTTTTTGTAATTCGATTCGTCTGTAGGTTTTACGATGATAGTGAAGATTTCTTTTTTGGGAGCTTTTTCGTAAGCATCAGAAATAATCTTTGAAACATTCACACCATTGTAGTCTGTTTCCTTTAAACCAGCCTCTGTAAGATCTTTTGCATTACTTTGATGATAAAAGACGCGGTTGTTTTCTCCGATGATGAAAGTGATTTGGTTTTTATCTCCAATCACATTTTTTGGTTCATGAACAGGGTCTTTTCCAGGTAATCCCAAATCCATCACGTTGGGTTTTGAAAAGCTTGATGTAAACATGAAAAACATGAGTAATAAAAAATTTAAATCGACCATCGGAGTCATATCGATTTTAACGTTTTTCTTTTTTTGTCTGCCTCCGGATTTTTCTTGTGGAATAATTTCTGCCATAACTTAGATTTTTAATGTTGAACAATTATAAGAATCAGTGTTTTTCTAATTCACCATAAATTGATCGATACAAAGTTTATGCCTGTTTTGTGGATTTGATTGTTTATTTTTTGTTATAGTAAGATTTTAAATAAAAAAAACCTTGCATTAGTTTTATTATCGCAAGGTTTTATGATGTTTTAATATTTTGAGCTTATTTTTTAATAATCAATTTTTCAGAACGAACGTTTTTTTCTGCGCTGTCAATTTGAAGAATATATATTCCGTTTGCAAATGTTGAGGTATTAATTGAAATATTTGCCTGAGAATACTTTTTACCGAAAATCTTTCTTCCAACAGCATCAAAAATAGTCACGGTACTTTCTTTTGGAAGATGATTGATATAAACAAAATCTTTTGCAGGATTGGGATAAATTTCAGTTTTTTCAGAATCATTGTTCTCGACGGTTCCCAATTCTTTAGAGCCTTGTAGCTTTAAAATCCAAAAATCAGATTGCCCGTGGTTTCCAGTAACATCTCCACTGTCGGGATTTGATGATGAATATCCTGCTGCAGCCAATCCGCCGTCTGTGGTTGAAATAATGCTGTTTGCTGTTTCAGCGCCATTTCCTCCGTATGATTTTTGCCAAAGTAAATTGCCGGAAGTATTTAATTTTGTGATCCAAAATTGTGTAGAAGCAGCGGGTTCAGACTCCAGAATTCCGGTGTTTGAAGATGCGTACCCTGCAGCGATATAGTTTCCATCCGGTGTTTGTTTTACCGAATAAGCCTGATCGTAGGTCATGGTTCCAAGGGTTTTTTGCCACTGCAGATTGCCTGATGCATCAAGCTTAAGAATCCAGAAATCTCCTTGTCCGTTATTGAACGTTATATTTCCGTCGGTAGAGTTGGTGCTACCCGCTACAATATAACCATTGTCTGAAGTTTGGGCTATGGAATAAGCGAGATCTTCTGCGGAACCTCCGAAACGTTTTTCCCAGATAATATTACCTGTGTTTCCTAACTTTACAATCCAGAAATCTCTTACGCCCAAGGCGGTGCTGGAAATGTTTCCGTTGTTTGCAGAATTGGTTTCTCCTGCTACTATATACCCACCATCATTGGTTTGCTGAATCTCATACGCTCTTTCTTCGCTGGTACCCCCGAGAGCTTTTTGCCATTGAAGGTTTCCTGAGGAATCTAATTTTAACACCCAATAATCGTTTGAGTATGAACCGTGGTTTCCGCTAATGTCGCCGTTGTTTGAACCTGAATGTCCTGCTACCACATATCCTCCGTCAGCAGTTTGCTTTACAGAAGTTGCAACATCCTGAAATGTGCCGCCATAGGTTTTTTGCCATTCAATATTTCCAAGTGCATTCAGTTTTACAATCCAATAATCTGCATATCCTTTGTTCAGGGTAATGTCGCCATCAGTTGAGGTAGATGATCCTGCAACCACATATCCTCCATCTGCGGTGTTGCAGATCGAGTTTGCCTGGTCGTCACCAGATCCGCCAAGAGATTTTTGCCATTGAAGAGTTCCTGAAGCGTTCATTTTTACGACCCAGAAATCATTATTTCCCTGATTCATGATTGCATTTCCATCGGAAGATTTTGAATATCCCGCAGTAATATACCCTCCGTCAGGTGTTTCTATAATAGATTTTGGTATGTCAATATTTGACCCTCCAAATGATTTTTGCCACTCAATATTTGGAATGGTAGATTGGGAGTAGGTGCAGATTCCATAATGGGCAAAGAGGAGTAATAAAATAAATTTATATTTCATAGTATTATAATTTATATTATTGATTATCAAATATAATTAAATTTAAGAAATATAAAAAGAGGTATAATTGTTTAAATAAAAAACTCATGCCTTTCGACATGAGTTATGTTTAGCTTTTGAAGTCTTTACTTATTATTTTTAAAATAATTAACGCCGCACTCTAAGAATTTTTTGAAATCTTCTTTCGGCATATATCCGGAAACCGGCGTGTTAATTACTTTTCCGTCAGGCGTGATCAAAACATAATGTGGCTGCGAGTTATTATTAAAGTTTACTTGTTGAAATAAACTCCATCTGTCACCAATTGTTTTTACTTTTTTCACCTGACCCTCACCAAGATCAATCTTTGTTTTTTGGTGTTCAGGAAGTTCTTCTTTGTCGTCTACATAGAGAGAAGCAAGCACAATGTCGTTTTGAAGAATCGGTAAGATGTCAGGTTCGCTCCAGACGAATTCTTCCATTTTTCTACAGTTTTCACAACCATAGCCTGTGAAGTCAATCAAAATGGGTTTGTTTTCTTTTTTTGCTAATTCAATAGCGTTAAAGAAATCATGTTCGGGCTTCATTCCTAGAATTCCGTCTTTTTCGTTGTGGAAATAACTTACATTCAACGGAGGCAAGATTCCGCTTAATAACTGAAGTTTTGGTCTTTCTGCAGGCACTAATCCCTGAATTAAATAAATCACAAAACCAATTCCTAAAGCTCCAAGAATCTTTCTTGACCAAGATATTTTCGGTTTTTTATCGTCATGCGGAAATCTGATTAATCCGAATAAATATAATGCTAAACCTATCGCAATCACGATCCAGATTGCAATGAAAAGTTCTCTTTTAATTAAGAATGTTTTTGAAACTAAATCTGCCTTCGATAAGAATTTTAAAGCTAGAGCTAATTCCACGAAACCTAAAACCACTTTCACTGTATTCATCCATCCTCCCGATTTTGGAAGACTTTGTAAAGCCTGCGGGAATAATGCTAAAAGTCCGAAAACAATTGCCCACGCAAATCCGAAACCGGCCAAAGCAAACGTCAGCAACATGGGAACGTTGGTAGAACCTGTCACGGCGCTCCCCAATAAACTTCCTAAAATAGGTCCTGTACAAGAGAATGAGACAATCACTAATGTCAGCGCCATAAAGAAAATTCCAATGATTCCTCCAGCTTCCTCGGCTTTTGAAGATTTGTTGGCTATTGAGCTTGGTAAAGTGATATCGTAGTATCCAAAGAAACTTCCTGCGAAGAAAATAAAGATGATAAAGAACACCACATTCAGCCAGACACTGGTTGAAATTTCATTAAAAACGTTTCCTGCAATTCCGTCAATTAAGTGGAAAGGAAGACTTAATAGAACAAAAATAATCAGGATGAAAAATCCATAAATCAATGCATCTCTTTTGCCTTTTGCTTTGTTTTTATTTCCTTTTGTAAAGAACGAAACCGTCAATGGAATCATCGGGAAAACGCATGGTGTAAGCAAAGCGATCAATCCGCCAATGAAACCTAAGAACAAATAGGTCCAATAGTTTTCAGATGCCTCAATCGTTTTGGTTCCGCAATCAGTCAAAGGTTTTTTGAAATCTATCGATGCTATTTTCAGCTGTTTTGGGTCGAGCTTTGAAGTTTTTGTGACCGTAATTTCTCCTTTTGTCGGATTTTCAACTACCGTTTCAGTAGTTTTTACAGAATCTTTTACTTCTTCAGTTGGCGCAACAGCGTCTTCTGAAACTCCTTTTGGAGTAATTTTTTGATTAAATTCTAATGTGTTCGGAGCCAGACAGACTCTGTCATCACAAGTCTGGTAGGTGATTTCAGCAACGACTTCACCTGGTTTTGTTCCGTCCTTTAATTTGAATTTTTGTTTGAATGCTACATTGTTTGCATAATAGGCAATTTCTCCACCGAAGGCATCAGAAAATTCCTGAATTTTTTTACCAGATTCAATTACCTTTCCAACTGTTGTAATGTTTGATCCTGAAAGTTTTAATTCTGTCGGAATTGCTGTGTCATCAGGAATATCCTTCGAGTTAATATGCCAGCCGCTTTCCAAAGTTGCATTAAGAACGGCTTCGTATTGGTTGTTACCCAATTCATTCACTGTGAATTTGAACTTTACAGGATTTTTGATCTGTGCAGAAAAACTGAGAGTGAGAAAAAAGAAAAGGAGAAACGAAATTTTATAAATCGAAGAGAATCTCATATTTTTATTTTATGTAAATACTATGATACAAAAGTAATTGTTTTTTGCAGATTAATCAACCGAAGAAAGCTTCCTCAGTCTTTTTTCTACGGCAAGATTATTTTTTAAAGCTAAAAATCCCTCTTTTACGTCAAGATAAGGAAAACCTGTTTCGTGATTTTTCCTGCTGATTTCTGCCATTATTTTCCAGTGTTTTGTGATTTCTTTCCACGCAAAAAAAAGAGAATGTTTGGGGTCGTACATGTGCGTTGGTTCACTTTTAGCACCATTTATTTCAATGATTGTAAAGCTTTTGCCTACTTGCAAAAGTTCCAGATTCTCAAACATGACATCAAGTCTTCCGAAATAAAAGCCATTCACTTTGGTACAGATTTCATCTATTTTTTGTTCTAACTTTTCTGTAACTTCACTTGAAATGTCAATGAATTTTGCTCCTCTGGTATGACTTCCAAACGGAATGAGAATAATTTCTTCGTTTTCAGGAACTATTTTCTGCATTTCGCTTCCCATTTTCTGTTCTATGGCTTTGATCTGGAATGCACTTCTGGGATTTTCCATCACAAGTTCTCTCAACGTTTTTCTGCCGTTTCCTTTTACGGAAAGAAATTCTTTCTTCACCATTCCTGTGATTTTTCCCGATTTTTGGTCCGGAAATCTGTAGTAAAAAATTCCGACTTCATTCTGATAATTTATTTTTTCCTGAATCAGAAAATAGCAATCGCTGTTCTTTTGATAATCTTCTAATTCATTTAAATCTTCAAGTTGAACAACTCCTAATCCTTTCAGCCCAATGTTTGGTTTTACGATAACTGGGAAGTGGATGGTTTTCGATTTTAATTCAGATGAAATTTCCTGAAATGACTTTTCTGAGGAAGCAAAAATAGTTTTTGGAATCCAGTTTTCGGGAATCAGATCGTAGATTTCTTTTTTGCTTTCCATTGCCATTCCTCCGTATTTTATGGAAGGATTTGCACCGTGAAAAAATAAAAGTGTCCTTGCTTTATACGCGCAATACAGCCAAACCGGAAATAGCGGAAGATAAATAGAATAAACTGACCAATATTCCCAGTTTGTAATTTTATGAAGTCGATATTTGAGTTTCATTTTTAAGGAAAATTTTTTTCAGTTTTTGAAGATAAATTCAGTCGATCGTAATGTTTCAGGGCAATTTCATCAGCAATGATAACCTGTGTTGTACTGATGGTTTGTATCGTATTTTGCCTTTTGATGGTGATTCCGTTTTCCAGATCATCGGTTTTCTGATGGTGGAAATCTAAAATATCTTCTTCGGAAATCGGCTCGATTTGCAGAAATTCTTTGAAAATTTCCCTTCTTTTTTCCTGTGCTTTTGCATCGTACAAAGTTGCGGAAGACCAGATGTACGGAAGATAAGCGTCTAATCTTTTAAAATGTTTTTCGGTTCCGTCCCAGCGAAATTCTGCCAATTGTTTTTCATGAAAAATTACCAGTGTGAAAGGTTCAATGTTTTCCAAATCAATTAATTCTATTGACTTGAAAATATCTTCTTCCGCTATCAGATCCAAAACAATCAGTCCACGGCTTTTTCGGTATTCCTTTTTTACCGGATGATTTTCAAAAGCACCGTTTAATAAAATGAGGGCATTTCCGTTTTCTGAAACTGCAAACCACGTTCCGTTTTTGGTAGCATCTTTCGGATAAAAGATACCTTTTTCACGATGAATTTCCTGTGCAGAACGATTCGGTTTCTCATCCCGGTTGGAAGTCAGAACAATTTTATTTTTAAGCGGAAAATACGTTACAGTACACATTTAGTTTAAATTTTGGGTTTCTCTGTATTGAATCGTTGAAGGGGCAATTCCGAAATTTTTGTTGAGCAAATGACTCATTTTAATTTCGTTAAAAGCTACTTTTATCAACGCCTGATGATGGATGCAATGTGCGATATTGTACAAAAGTTCCCGAAAGAAATTGGTCGGAATTTCCAAAGAAATAGTTCCCACAGTTTGATGCATCATCAAATTTTTGTTGGGCAAATTAATGCTGAAAAGTATTTCGGAAATAATCTCTATCGCCTTTTCAGGATTGTTTTCTAATTCCAGATTTCGTTGTCTTTCATCATAATTAATCTGATTCGTATGGTAAGAATTCCGTAAAATTTCCAGAAACTCAATAATGTGTCTCGTGTGTCCACCAATCGTAGAGCCGTCCAGAGAAGGAATACTCTGAGTGTACATTTTTGCCGAAACTTTTCTCAGTAAATTCTGTTGTTCGGTAAGGATCTCGTGTAAGATCGCATAAACCGATTGGTCTTTATTCATACTTTACTTCTTTTAAATTTAAACAAAAGAATCACACAGAAAACAAAAACGGTAAGTGCAAGGTAAAACAATTTTCCGCCATCGTTATTGGTATTGATTCCCAGAATGAAAATGTGTGAGACAATTGCTCCAATCATCGTTACAAGTCCCAGAACGGCTCCCCAAAAAGTGGTTTTAGGGTTCAGAATTAAAACTGCCGTGATGAGTTCCAGAATACCGGAAAAAATCCTTCCGAAAGGTTCTGCGTGAAGTTGGGAAAAAATGGCGACAGAATCCGGATGAGCCGTAAATTTGAAGAATAAAGTCTGCAGTAAAATTAGGGTGGGAATTAATCGTAATGCCCAATTGATATAGTTTTTCATATCTCGTTATTTTTTCTCCAATAAAGCGTGAGAAAATAAATGATTGTACTGTTGGCAATGAACAACGGCATATTTGTATTCATCAAAGTTTACGGGGCTTGTAAAAGTATAGGTTTGTCCGCCATTCACAGATTTCAGTTTTCCAAGCGAAATAAATTGTGCTGGCTCCTGTTCTTTGCTTACATAAACGTACAAATCCGGACCGTTGCTCACCGTGAAAGCATCATTGAAAACCAAGGTAAAAGTTCCGTCTTTCTCATAAATTTCGGCTTTTCCGTTGACGTTATTTCCGTAAGGTCCCTGCATAAAATTTCCGGAATATTTTAAAATTGCATTTTCGGGAGCCATTTCCATTAAATCTTCAGTTGCGGTGCTTTCTCTAACGCACGACACCAAAAGAACAGCTGTAATCAAGGTAATGATAATTGTTTTCATAATTTCTGATGTTTTTATTTGTTTTAAATTTTTGATTGAATGAATTAAAACCTGATTCTGTATTCTAAATTAGCGATGAAACTTCTCGTTAATCCATCGGGTCTGGATGTTCTCACGACAAAAGGAACACCTACATTAAGCTGAAGTCCATTTCTCCGGTTGATTTCGTAATCCAGATAGACATTTCCGTTCAGTGTAAGTCCTTTCGAATTGTTAATTTCCAGTTCTACATTGTTTTGGTTGGTAAAACGGTCGTTCTTCAGGTGATAAATAGGCAAAATACTTGGCGTAAGTCTTATTTTCGGATGAATCATTAAAGGATAAGAAACTCTCAGTAAAACATCGCCGCTTCTTTGGAATTTATTGGTGGATAAAAATCCTCTCAGCGCTGAACTTGCGGGATACTGTGATGCCAGAAACTGATTCTCGTTCTGCGTTAGAGGCTGTTGAAGAGCGGCAACTAACTGGATTTTTTTGATTTCGTAACCCACTCCCACAATTAAATCCAGCGTTCCTAAGCTGGACTGATAATCCATTGGCAACGGCAGATTGTTTTTGGAATTTCCTGCATCTGACAAAGGAATTTTTGCGCCTAAAGTAAATTTTAGTTTTTCGCTGGCTTTATAATTGGCGTTCAGAAACAAATCAGAAAGTCCAAAAGTAGAAACATCATTGCCGTTTTGTGCCAAAGTAGTCAATTTTGTATCAAAGCCAAATCTGTTATTGATTTGTCTGTTGTATTCTACGTAATTTCCAAAAACAGAAATCGAATTATCTGCTTTTCCAAAGAAAATTCCGGTCTTGATTTGATTATGGTAAGTTTTGATGCTGTCGTTGCTATTCGGCTGAAAACTGTTAACCGTACAGAATCCGGCGTCACTGCATCCCTGTGCAATTAGATGATTGCTTTGCAAAAGCAGTAAAAATGCAGTTCCCAGGAAAATTTTAAAGGTTTTCATATGTAGATATTTATTTTTTTAAGGTCATATGTTATCGCCCAATCTTCATAAGTGTTCTTTGTAAAGTTGGTTAATGGTGATTTCATAATGTTATTTTTTTTGTGAGGATTAATTGGTCAGTTTTTTCCAGTTTTGGTCTGCACTTTTTTTCAGTTTTGCCTCGTTCTTGTTCCAGGAAGTCAGGGTATTGTTGAAAAATTTATTGTAGAACAGGTGGGTTTTTCCGTCAATGATTTTAAAAGTGGTGGGATTGATTTCTACTTTCTCACCATCATCTCCCATTGCAAAAGCACACCAACCGCCGTAAACAGGTTCGTATTTTGCGGGATCTTTTTTCAGGAGTTCTTTATTTTTTTCCGAAGAAGTATAATAAATGGCTCCGTTTACATTAACTGCAAATTCTTTTTTCCCTTTTACCGCTTTTTTCTGTTCGATGTAAGAAACGGGATCATAGCCTTGAATTGCCAGTTTGTTTTCTAAATTTCTGTGTTCATTTTTTTGAGAAAATGCCAAAAAAGGAAGCAGAAAAATGAGAGTGAGTGTGATTATATTTTTCATATTAAAGTTGTTTTAAAATATCTTCCAATGAAGCTCTTTCTTTATAATCAGTATTGAAATGTCTCCAGATAATTTTTTGATTTTCATCTAAAATGTAGGTGGCAGAAACTGGTAATCTTCCTGATTCATCGGAACGGCTTTTCTTGAAATCGTCTCCAAGATGTTTTTCGTAGAAATCGGTCGTTTTCTTTTCTGGCGTGTAAAGCACATCAAAAAGTTCGGCGATTCTGTAGTTTTCATCATACAAAACGGAATACGCGGTTTTTGTTTTGCTGATGGTTTTTTCTATAAATTCAGGTTTTTCGGGAGAAATGATGACCAACCTTGTGTTTTTGGATTCTAATTCAGGCGCTAGGTTTTGAAGACTTTCGATGTATTTGTTACAATACGGACACCATTGTCCACGAATGAAAACCAACACCGTTTTCTTTTTTTCCTGAGACAGAGAAAATGTTCTTGCAAACTGATCTTTTGCTGTAAAGTTGGGAATCATTTCACCCACCATTTTGCCCTTCACTTCGCTGATTGTCGGCGTTTTTTTGTCTGAATTTCTTTTCTCTGTAACCGACTGTCCGATATTTAAAAATTGTGCAGCGTTGTAATATCCATATTCGTACTGCACCAATTCGCCGTTTTGGTCTAAGAAAAGAAAGGAAGGATAATTAACGATTTTAAATTTTTTGGCAAGCTCTGTTCCTTCTTTTTCGGCATCAATATAAAGACTGATGAAATTTTTATTGAAAAATTCTCCCAGCTCAGGATTCGGGAACGTGTTCTTTTTCATCAGCTTGCACGGACCGCACCAAGTAGTGTACAAATCGATGAAGATGAGCTTATTTTTCTGTTGTGCCAGTTGTTTGGCTTCTTCTAAATTTTTAGTCTGAAATTGAATTCCGGTTTTGCTTTGTGCATTGAACGAAATGACAACCAATAGAAAGAACGTATAAATTATTTTTGTGAACATAACATAAAGTATTTACTATGAAGTTCCCAAAAACAGAAAAAATCACCCGGCGAAAAGGTGATTTTTAATTATTTCATTTAAAGCGTTGATAATCAGTTTTAAAATTTATCTTCTTTTTTTATTTTCCGGATTTGCTCTACACATTTATGCTTTTGGTTTTGTGCATTGTGCTTGGTGGAATAATTGTATTTTTCCTGTATTTCTTCCATATTTTTATTCTTCATAAAAATATCGTGAATCAGAGTTTGGCAATGTGAAGAAATTTTATTGATATAGTCATTGAGTTTATCGTAATAATCTCTCTCGTTTTCTATGGCTTGGTTGATTTCTTCTTTGTTTTCAAAATAATAACTTTCGTGCATTTCCACAAAAAAGTTTCGGTTACGCAATTTTTTCAGCCAAAGGTTTTTGGAAATTCCGGTTACATAATTGGCAAGACAAGTATAGGCTTTAAAATCGTCATCGTACAATTTTTCGTACAAAATAATCAAAGCATCCTGAAAAACATCTTCCGCATCTTCAGAATTTCCTTTGTTGGAAAGAACAAACTTACGGGTGTAGCCAAAATATTTTTGATACAGAACACCAAAGGCAACATTGTTGTCTTTTTGGAAATCTGCGATAGCTAAAGTGTTTGTCGTTCTTTTATTCATTTAATAGTCAGAAGTCTCTGTGTGTCTTTTGTTGCCATACATCTTCGATCCTGTCTGAAAGGAATAATTCCCAAAATAGTATTTTTTCCATCAATTAAAATCCAGATTCTTTGCTTTACTAAAATAGACAATTTTTCGTCCTTAAAAAACTTCGAAACTTTCTTTTTTCCCGAAAAACCAATCGGATAAAACACATCTCCTTCCTCTTTTCTGCGAAGCTTTAATGGAAACGTGATTTTTTCGGCATCAAAATCCCATCGGAATGTTTTATTGATTTCTTCAATATTGGAAATTGTACCTGAAAGATTAAGTTCAACGATGCTTTGATTCAAATCAAACGCTTGAGTTAAAATAATTTCTTCCGTATTTTCTTTTTCTTGATTTAATTCATTTAAAATCAATTCGTTTCGGTTGATGATGAGTTGGAAGTCTTTTGAGAAAAACGAACTTCCGGTTTCAGATGTAAAGATTTTTTTAATTTCTTCTTCTTTTTCAAAACCATATTTTTTTAAAATTTCAAATTTCACAAAACCACTTTCGAGGTTGAGTTTTTCTTTATCTAAAATTTTATTTTCGCTGCTTGAAATTGCAATTCTGTTTTCAATGTCTTCAATTTGCTGCTGAACAAAATCTTTGGTTTGATTTAAATAAGATAAAGATTTTTTAAAATTTTCAAGAAAATGGTCATTCGTTTCTAAAAGTTTCGGAACAATCTCATTTCTGATTTTATTCCTTAAATAATCACTTTTTTTGTTGGAAAGATCTTCCCGATATTCAATTTGATTCTTTTTAGCGAAATCATAAATTTCGTTTTTAGAAAAATACAAAAGCGGACGGAGAATTTTATTGTCGTTTGCAGGAATTCCGCTCAAACCTTTTATTCCGGAAGCTTTAGATAAATTAATGATGAAAGTTTCAAGCTGATCATTCAGATGGTGTGCCGTCACTAAAAGCTCCGGATTTTCTTTTTCCTGAATCTGCTTAAAGAAGTGATATCGAAGTTCTCTTGCCCAAAGCTGAATGGAATTTTCAGGCTTGTTATCTTTTTCTGAAACTTCATATAAATGAAATTTAATCTTGTTCTCAAAACAAAAATCCTCAACCACTTTTTGATCCGCATCAGAATCTTCTCCACGAAGCTTGTAATTCACATGTGCAATTTGGAAATTTAAACCTAAAACATTAAAAACATATGCTAAAACCATAGAATCTGCACCTCCGCTAACGGCTAAAAGGTAGTGCTGATTTTCGGGAAATGAAATAAGGTTTTCGAGTTGTTTTTTGAAGGTTGATTTTTCCAGCATGAGGCTCAGAATTTCTTTTGTACAAAGATAAACCATATAATTAAAATGAATTTTCCTAAATTTGACTCGTCTAAAAAAGATTATTTATGAAGATTATTAAAATTTTAGTAGTTTCTGCAATGGCGTTGGGTGCAACATCTTGTGTAAGTAAAAAGCAATATGACGCATTGAGCGGCAACTACAAACAGTGTATCGAAAATATCGGCGAAAGACAAAGAGAAATTCAGGATCTAAAAGGCCAGAATTCAACGCTGACCGCTGAAAATAACCTATTAAAAAGTCAGCATGATGCTCTGAAATCATCTTTGGATGCATGTCTTTCAAATACAGGAAAAAGCTCTGCAAACATTGATAAATTGGTGGGAGAGATTAATTCTTCAAACATGTATATCAAGCAGCTTATTTCTTCTAATGCGAAAAATGATAGCTTAAATTTAGCTTTGTCAAACAAGTTGAAGAGATCTTTGGATAACGTAACTGACGATGATGTTCAGGTAAAAGTGTTGAAAGGAGTTGTAATGATCTCACTTTCTGATAAAATGTTATACAAAGTTGGAGATTACAACGTGCTTCCGGCAGCTCAGGAAGTTTTGGGAAAAGTAGCTAAGGTTATTAACGATTACGACAAATATTCTGTATTGATCGAGGGTAATACGGATAATTCTCCTTTAAGCTCTGCAAATCTACCTAGAGATAACTGGGATCTTTCTGCTTTGAGAGGAACTTCAATTGCAAAAGTATTGCAAAGCCAGTTTGGTGTTGATCCAGCGAGAATTACAGCAGGTGGACGTTCAGAATACAATCCGAAAGCAACAAATATGAGTGTTTCCGGAAGAGCTGAAAATAGAAGAACAGAGATCATCATTATGCCTAAGCTTGATGAGTTTATGAAACTGATGGATATTACTCCTAAGAAATAATTGCTTTCAAAATAGTACAAAGAATCCCGATAAAATTTTTATCGGGATTTTTTTGTTAGACAATATCATCCTTTTTAAGTTTAAAGAAGCTTTCTTTTAAAAGGAAATTGCATTCTCTTCCTAGGAATTGTTTTTTGTCTGAAGGATCAGTTTGTTTCATCGACTTGTTTTTACCTCCTTTTTCAATAAATTTTTTTCACCATCATGTGCTAGGTTTCTTGCTCGTGCAAATCTAATACGAGAAACCGTTACCAGGCATCCGTATTTATACGGATATTTTGATTTTAACATTTAAGAAAAAATTGTTTATATTTAAGTAAATTTGAATCGTAAAAATTATCAATATGAGCTTTTTTGAAGAAGAAAATGCTGAGATGGACAGGTATTTGGAGAATCACGCTTCCAGCGAACCCGAAATCCTGAGAAAACTGAGAAGAGAAACTTTTCAAAAGACTACTCAGCCTCACATGATCTCAGGTTATCAACAGGGAAGATTATTGACCATTATTTCAAAAATTTTACAGCCGAAAAATATATTAGAAATAGGAACTTTTACTGGTTATGCTGCATTGTGTATGGCTGAAGGATTGTCAAAAGATGGAAAGCTGACAACTTTGGATGTGAATGAGGACTTAGCGTATCTGCCTAAAAAATATTTTTCGGAAAGTCAGTTTTCTAGTCAGATTCATTTTAAACTTCAGGATGCAAAAGAATTTTTAAAGGAAACCGATGAGGTTTTTGACTTGGTTTTCATTGATGCTGATAAAGAAAATTACGCTGAATATTTCAGATTAATTAAACCAAAAACAAAATCAGGCTCCGTTGTGATGTTTGACAATGTGCTTTGGTACGGGAAAGTTTTAGAAGAAAACCCGAAACAGAAATCTACACAAGTCATCAAAGAACTTAATGATTTGGCGGCGAAAGATGAAGATTTTGAAAATCTTATTTTACCTTTGCGTGACGGAGTAAATCTGCTTCGAAGAAAATAATTTAACTATTAAAAGATTAAATGATTGAAAGATTGGTTGAGCTTATTTTTTAATTTTTAATTTTTAAATCTTTTAATTCAAAAACTAAATGGATAAAGGAATTTGTGTGGTAACAGTGGCGCCGGTGCGTGCAGAAAATTCTGACAGAGCAGAAATTGTTACTGAAATATTGTTTGGTGAAAGTGCAGATATTTTGGAAGTGAATAAAAACTGGACCAAAATTAAAATGCACTACGACGGATATGAAGGCTGGATGGATACCAAACAAATCAAACATGTAACCGATGAATATTTGGCGAGCAGAAAAGTAACTCTAATTACTGAAGATTTCGCATCGATCATGACCAATGACGGCCGCACTTTGCTTTCTATGGGTTCTGAGGTAGAATATCCTGCTGTTGCGTCCCGTAGAAGTCATGACTTACGTGAAAGCATCGCTCTGACAGCAAAAGAATTCCTGAATGTTCCCTATTTATGGGGCGGAAAAAGTTTCTTTGCAGTAGACTGTTCTGGCTTTGTGCAGTTGGTGTATAAAATTCATAACGTGAAAATGCCGAGAGATACTTATCAGCAGGCAGAAGTTGGTGAGGTTTTAAGTTTCGTGGAAGAAAGCCAACCTGGCGATCTTGCATATTTTGAAAATTCTGAAGGGAAAATTATTCACGTTGGAATTATGCTTGAAAATCAAAAGATTATTCACGCATCAGGAAAAGTGAGAATAGATACGCTTGATTCTACCGGAATTTTCAATAAAGAAATGAATAAACACACGCACAAACTGAGAGTGATTAAAAGTGTTTTGTAATCTCAAACAGAGCTTCGAATGGAAGATGCATTATTTATAGTATTTGATTTGCTCAATCTCGGATTGGTTATCTTTCTTTGGTGGTTTACCTTGAAAAACTATAAATCTTTACCGCAAGTTATTCCTACGCATTTTGATGTTGAAGGCAAAGCTGATAATTTTGGAAACAAAAAATGGTTTTTCTTTACACCAATTCTTAGCGTTATTTTTTACATAGGCATTTTCTTTTTGATACGTTCCCCGGAATCTGCCAATTTTCCTGTTGAGATTACTGACGAAAACAGAGATGTGCAGTTCTTTATCATGAATTTTTTTATAAGATGGCTGTTTCTTTTAATTGGTTTGATTTTTTTAAACAATCAGGATTTTACATTCAGATATGCGTTTGATGAAGATACAAAAGCAAAAGTTCCTTTTTCAACGATGTTGCTTTCTGTTATTGGTAGTCTAATTGCCGTTTTTATCATTACGGCTCAGTTTAAATAATTAAATATGGCTTTCCTTTACAATCTTTTTATCCAACTTCTCATTTTCGGGATGAAAGTTTTCTCATTGTTTAATGATAAAACTAAAAAAGGCGTTGAAGGAAGGAAACAATCTTTGAATATCATTAAATCAGCATTCTCAGCCCATGACAAAGTGATCTGGATGCATGCTGCTAGCTTAGGTGAATACGAGCAAGGTCTACCTGTTTTAGAAAAGCTTAAGAACGAATTTCCTAATCATAAAATTTTGATAACTTTCTTTTCTCCATCGGGATTAGAGAATGTTGTTAAAAAGAAAAATATAGCTGATGCAATCTGTTATTTACCTTTTGATACAGAGCGAAATGTAAAAGAATTTCTTGCTCAGATGAATGTTGAACTATTTTTTACGGTGAAATATGACTACTGGTATAATCTTCTTCATGAACTGAAAAATAAGAAAGTGAAAACGTTTGTGATTTCTGCTTTATTTTATGAAAGTCAATCATTCTTCACGTCGTATGGGAAATGGTTTGTAAAGCAATTGAAAAAGAATGTTGATTGGTTTTTTCATCAGACAAAACAATCTTGTCTTTTGGCTAAAAGCATCGGTTTGCAGAACGCTTCAGTGACTGGCGATACAAGATTTGACCGAGTAAAGCATTTAAAAAATCGTGATAATCATGTTGATTTTATCAAAGAATTTGTTGATGATAAACAAACAATTATCTTCGGAAGTTCTTGGCAGGCTGAAGAGAAATTAGCGAGAATGATTTCAGAAAAAAATCAAAATGTAAAATTAATCATTGCTCCTCACGATTTAAAAAGAGTGGAACATTTAAAAGGAATATTTCCAAACGCAATTCTTTATAGTAACTTAAAAAACGCTCAAACTTTCCAACATTCAGACTCTCAAACTTTAATCATCGACAGTATCGGTTTGCTTTCAAAACTGTATTCGTATGCAGATGTCGCAGTCGTTGGTGGTGGTTTTCATAATTCGGGATTACATAATATTCTTGAAGCCGCAACTTTCGGTATTCCTTTAGTTTTTGGAAATCATTACAAGAAAAATCCTGAAGCGGATGATTTAATTAAAGCTGAAGGCGGAAAATCTTTCGAGCATGAAAATGAAGCTGCAGAATTTGTTCTTTATCTTTTAAATAATGAAGAAGAGTTGAAAAGTATGTCAGAAAACGCCGGAAAATTTGTTGCTGAACAACCTAATTCTTCAGAATTAATCCTAAAGAAAATTCTCTCACTTTAAAAATCCTTGGCTTTTTATGTCTTTTACCATTAAATCTAAATGATCGGGAATTTTTTCAATCGTCAGCCAATTAAAATCAAAGCCATTATTGATGCAGAGTTTTTCAAAATATCTGTTTTCATGAATTTTTGATTCTATACTTTCTAAAACTTCATTCAGTTCCATCCAATAATCTTCATCCAATTTTTTAATCGAAATGATGGCTTTCAAAAGTTTATTAATGAGATAAATATAAAGCTTATAGATATTATCAAACCTTTGATGATTGAGTTTGTCGTTGTTTTCCAGAATTTGATTAACGAGGAATAGCTGAAGGTAAATATCTCCGAATTTGTCAGTCGTGATTTTCACATGCTCCGTAATTTCTGCACTTATTTTTCTGATGAGAACCAAAAAATATTTAGGATTTCCGATGTATTTTGATGCCAGAAGAACTCTTTCCTCGATTAGCTCTTCCATCTGACTTCTTTTCTGATCGGTCGTTTCCGTATCTATCAGTTCAAAATAAAGTTTCTTAGAGAGTAATTTATCTTTTTTCAGCAAACGGAAAATAAGTCGGTCTTTTTCTATTGCTGAAAAATTGCTTAGTGCCGCTTTAAATTCTTTAGAATATTCCATTAATTAAATATTTTAGAGTATTTCAAAAATCCATTGATTGCCCAGTTGGCGGTGTAATATAAAGATTTCACGGTAGAAAATTTCATGAAATCTTTGTAAACTAAATATTGGTCTTTCACGATGTTTTGCTTTTTTCTGGAAACGCTTGTCGCGTGCATTCTGTACTTTGCCATGGTCTTTGGAAGAGGTTTTCCGATCGGGATTTTCTTTAATAAATTCAGCCACATCACATGGTCTTCACGTTTACTTCCTTCCGGAAAATATTCTACACCAACTCTTTTAGAATCGTACATTGATGAAAGCAGAGACAGTCTGCAAGTCTTGAGTAAGTTTTCAAAAGTAACTTCTTTGTCCGCTTTAAAATCTTCAATTTTCGGAACTAAATTTTCATCACATCTAGCATAATTAGAATAGGCGATTTCTGCATTTTCTTTCTTCATAAATCCAATCATTTCTTCCAAAAAATTAGGCTCCCAAAAATCATCCGCATCCAAAAAAGTAATGAATCTTCCGGTTGCATTTTTTAAAGAAATATTTCTAGCATGTCCGGCGCCTCCGTTTTTTTCGGCAACTGTAAGCTTTATTCTAGGGTCGCTAAGTTTTTGAATAATTTCCACAGAATTATCGGAAGATTTGTCATCCGTAATCAGCCATTCCCAATCTTTAAAGGTCTGATTTTTTACAGATGCGATGGTTTCTTCCAGAAATTTTGAAGAATTATAGCAAGGCGTGATGATGGAAACTTCAGGCATTCAGTATTTTTTGCAAATATAAGGCTTTGGAAATGGTCTTTAAAAGCGGTATTTTTAAGAAAATGTAAATTATGATTCCAAAATTCAAAAAAAATGATTGATTTTTAATAAAAAATCATAATTTTATGCCTTGAAAAATTTGATCTATGAAGAAATTAGCATTATTGTTTGCAGGTTTATCATTAATGGTAGCTACTACCGCATGTAAAGATGACGAAGAAACTGTGCAGGAGTTTCCAATCGTGGGAACCTGGAAGCCGGTAGCAGAAGTAAGAACAGAAGTTGATCTTGACGGTGTCGGGATTTCTGATGAAATTACATACACTACTTGTCAACAGGAATCTAGATGGGTATTTAATGAAAATAATTCAGGGAAAAGAACAAATAAAGATGAAGCAGGTTCTCCGTTAACTTGCTCTACGATTTCTGAACGTAACTTCAGTTATACTTATAACAAAACGGAAAAGAATTTTGAAATCAAATATCAGGGAACGGTAGTGTCTGAAAAAGGAAAAATTGTTGATCTGACTGCAGAAACAATGAACCTTAAAATTGAGGATAATGTAGATCCTACAGTTTACAAAGCAACAACATATACTTTCAAAAGAGTAGCTCCGTAATATTTAAATTAATAACATTTTATATAAATCTCATCTGCGGATGAGATTTTTTGTTTAGAGCAACGTTCAATTAGTTTAAAATTAAATAACCAATTCTTTTAAAATCATTAAATTTGTGAATCTTGATTTTAAATTAAATCTAAAATTCATCAAAGTCTAACAACAAATATCATTATAATAACGTGTTTTACGATCATCAGCAGATAGAAAAAAAGTGGCAGAAATACTGGGAAGACAATCAAACTTACAAGACTTCCGATAAAACAGATAAACCTAAATTTTACGTACTCGATATGTTTCCCTATCCATCGGGAGCTGGGCTTCACGTAGGTCATCCGCTGGGATATATTGCATCAGATATTTATGCGAGATATAAAAGACATCAGGGTTTTAATGTTTTGCATCCTGTAGGGTATGACAGTTTCGGACTTCCTGCAGAACAATATGCCATTCAAACTGGGCAGCATCCTGCGGTGACTACAGAGCAAAATATCACGAGATATGAAGAACAGTTAAGAAAGATTGGTTTTTCATTTGACTGGAGTAGGGAAGTGAGAACTTCCGATGCTTCCTATTATAAATGGACGCAGTGGATTTTTATTCAATTGTTTCATTCGTGGTATAATAAAGATACAGACAAGGCAGAATCTATCGAAACTTTAATCAAACATTTTGAGGAAAAAGGAACTGAAGGTCTTAATGCCAATCAAAACGACGAATTAAATTTTACTTCAGAAGAATGGAAAAATGCTTCTGAAATTGATAAAGAAGATATTTTATTAAATTACCGTCTGTCTTTCCGAGCTGAGACCACTGTCAACTGGTGTCCGGCCTTAGGAACCGTTTTAGCCAACGACGAAATTAAAGACGGGAAATCTGAAAGAGGAGGCTTCCCTGTTTTCCAAAAGAAAATGATGCAGTGGAGCATGAGAATTTCTGCTTACTCTGAAAGATTATTACAAGGTTTGAAAACTCTGGACTGGCCACAGCCTTTGAAAGATGCTCAGGAATATTGGATTGGAAAATCTCAGGGAGCACAAGTGAAATTTCAGGTAGAAAATCACGAAGAAGTTATCGAGGTTTTCACAACAAGACCTGATACTATTTTTGGTGCAACCTTTATGGTGTTGGCACCCGAAAATCCTTTGGTAGAAAATATTACAACGGCAGAACAAAAAGTTGAGGTAGATAATTATATAGAAGAAACTTCTAAGAAAACCGAACGTGATAGAATGGCTGACGTGAAAAACGTTTCAGGTGCTTTCACCGGAACTTATGCAGTTAATCCGTTTAGCGGAAAAAAGATGCCGATTTATATTTCAGATTATGTTTTGATGGGTTACGGAACGGGAGCTGTAATGGCTGTTCCTGCGCACGACGAGCGTGATCATAGATTTGCAAAGAAATTTAGTTTAGAAATTATAAAAGTTGTAGAAACTGAAGAAGACATTCAGGAAAAATCTTTTGATTCTAAAGATTCTGTCTGTGTGAATTCTGATTTTTTAAACGGTTTAAATTATAATGATGCAAAATCAAAAATAATTGCTGAAATAGAAAACAAGGGAATTGGTCACGGAACAACGAACTACAGACAGCGTGATGCCATTTTCTCAAGACAACGTTATTGGGGTGAGCCGGTTCCTATATATTATAAGGAAGGAATGCCTTACACATTGCCGACTTCTGCATTGCCTTTAGAACTTCCTGAAGTTGAAAAATATTTGCCGACAGAAGACGGAGATCCGCCATTAGGAAACGCAAAAACGTTTGCCTGGGATGAAGCGAATCAAAAAGTGGTTGCGACAGATTTAATTGATGACAAAACAGTATTTCCTTTAGAATTATCTACAATGCCGGGTTGGGCGGGAAGCTCATGGTATTTCCTTAGATATATGGATCCGAATAATGATGAGGTTTTTGCTAAAAAAGAACTTTCGGATTATTGGGGACAGGTTGATTTATACATCGGCGGTAGCGAGCATGCAACAGGTCATTTATTATATTCCCGTTTCTGGAATATGTTCTTAAAAGACAGAGGGTATATTAATCAGGATGAGCCTTTCCAAAAGTTGATTAATCAGGGGATGATTTTGGGGATGAGTGCTTTTGTTTATAGGCTAAGTGGAAGTTATACTCAAGAACAAGTTAATGGAAAGCCTGCATATGAAAATATTAAAGAACCATTGAATATTTTTATTACTTCTAATTATAAGAAAATACTTGACAATTATAAATCGAAATTTTATGAATTACAATTAAAAGGTAAATCTACTTTTGATTTAGATAAGCCCAACGAAATAGAATTTTTAGAAGAAGAATATTTTAAAAGGTTAAAAGAATTAAATCCTGAATCTCAACAATTAAGTTTAGGGACATTAAATCTTAAAATTGGTGTTCAAGCAATCCACGTTGATGTATCTTTATTAAAAGGAACATCGGATGAATTAGATACTGAAGCGTTCAAATCTTGGAGGCCAGATTACGCAGACGCAGAATTTATTTTAGAAGACGGAAAATACATCACAGAACGTGAAGTAGAAAAAATGTCCAAATCAAAGTACAATGTTGTAAATCCTGATGACATCTGTGAAGAATACGGAGCAGACGGTTTAAGATTGTATGAAATGTTTTTAGGTCCGTTAGAGCAATCCAAGCCTTGGAACACACAAGGTCTTAGCGGGGTTTACGGTTTCCTGAAAAAATTCTGGAATTTGTATTTCAACGAAGATGTTTTTGAAGTTTCTGAAGAAGAGCCTACAAAAGCGGAATATAAAATTCTGCATACCTTAATAAAGAAGGTGGTTTATGATATTGAAAATTTTTCTTTCAATACGTCAGTTTCTTCATTTATGATTGCTGTCAACGAGTTACAGAAATTAAAATGCAACAAACGCAATATATTAGAACCTTTAGCCGTTATAATTTCCCCTTACGCCCCACACATCTGTGAAGAGGTATGGAATTTGCTTGGTCATAAAGATTCGATAGAGTTTGAAAAATTCCCTATTTTGAATGAGGAATATTTGGTTGAAGACGAAATTAATTATCCGATAAGCGTAAATGGTAAGATGAAATTTAAAATTTCTCTTTCGGCTCAGCTTTCTGCAGCAGATGTTGAGGTTTTAGTGCTTCAAAATGACAAATTGAAAGAGATTTTAGACGGTAAAACTCCTAAAAAAATCATTGTGGTACATAAAAAGATAGTAAATATTGTAATTTAAAATAAATTTAACATTGGTAATTTCAAAAAATTAGAGCATTAAATTTTTTGATTTTTTAATGTAATTACAATAAGTGATAAAAATCATTAATAATTTTGGATATAATTACAATATCGGAATCGTATTAATTTTTCGTTATCAAAAAAAGACAAAATGTTTATTTAAGACTATTGCATTTTAAGTAATTTTGCCTTTATTTTACAACTTTAAAATTTTTAAACAATATAATTTAGTTAAATATGGAAATGAATGTTTCAAAAAATGATGAGCAAGTAGTTGCTAGAAAGGCAGGAGGTTTAAATCCAGCTGTAATTATTCCTATCCTATTGGTATTGGGGATTTGTATTTGGTTATTCGTATTGGGTAGCCCAGGTAATTTTAAAGCTGATCCTAGATTAACAGGAGGTTCAGTAGCTTTTTCTGATGTAGAAGGTAAAGATCTTCATCCAGAAGGGTTCATGGGAATGATTTATATGGGAGGTGTTATTGTACCATTGCTTGTTACATTCATGATTACTGTAATCGTTTTCTCATTTGAAAGATATTTTGTTTTAAACAAAGCTTCAGGTGCAGGAAATGTAGACAACTTCGTTGTAAAAGTTAGAAGTTTGCTAAACCAGAACAAAGTTGATGAAGCTCTAGAAGAGTGCGACAGACAACAAGGTTCTGTAGGGAATGTAGTAAAAGAAGGTTTGACGACTTACAAAGCGTTGGCTCACGATACTACATTAAACAAAGAACAAAAAATGATTGCTCTAAACAAAGCTATCGAAGAGGCTACTACTCTTGAGATGCCAATGTTAGAAAAAAACATGATGATTCTTTCTACTTTAGGTACAGTTGCAACATTGGTAGCACTATTAGGTACTGTAATTGGTATGATTAGAGCGTTCTTCGCTTTAGGAGCTAGTGGTGGTACACCTGATGCTGCTGCATTATCAATTGGTATTTCTGAAGCATTGATCAACACTGCATTAGGTATTGGTACTTCAGCTGTAGCGATTATCCTTTATAACTTCTTTACTTCTAAAATTGACGGATTGACTTACAAGATCGACGAGATCGCAATGAGCATTCAGCAGTCTTTTGCAGAATTTCACTAAGAATTAAGTGAATCCGTGTTTTACACAAAAAGAAGTTTATAATTTAATTAGATAATAATAATGGCGAGAATAAAACCAAAAAGACATGGGGTAGTTACGGATATGACCGCAATGTGCGACGTTACGTTCCTACTACTTACATTCTTTATTATGACCACTCAGTTCAAAAAGCCTGATGTGGAGCAAATCAAACCGCCATCTTCAATCTCAGAAAAATTACTTCCTGATGCTAGTTTAATGACTATTAATGCTACACCAGACGGAAAATTTTATTTCCAGCCGGTAGAGAATGCAACAGAAAGATTAGAGCTTTTGGATAAAATGGGACAAAAGTACGGTGTTACTTTTGACAACAACCAGAAAGCTGCATTTCAGAGAGTTCAGACAATTGGGGTTCCTATGAACCAACTTAGAAGCTATCTTTCATTGTCTGAGGATGAGCAGAAGAATTTTAAAAGTCCAAAAGGTATTCCTATGGATAGTACAAATAAACAGTTAGTAGACTGGGTAGAGCAGAGTTTAAGCGTTAATCCTGAATACAAATTAGCGATTAAGGGTGACGTTACTACAGAATATCCAAAAGTTAAAAGTTTATTTGAGGGTTTAAGAGATATTGATTTTCTTAAATTTTGGTTGATAACGTCACAAGAAGGTAAACCTACTGAATAATTAGAAGAAATGGCAGAAGTACAGGTACAAGAGAAAGGCGGCAAAGGCGGCAAAGTACGTTCCAAGAAAAATAACCCCCGAGTTGATATGACTCCGATGGTGGATTTGAATTTCTTACTATTGATGTTCTTTATGTTTACATCAACGTTTAGTAAACCAAATGTAATGGATTTAGGTCTTCCTGGTAAACCAAAACCAAACGATCCAATTCCACCTAAGACGGAAATTAAACTTTCTAATTCAGTTTCTTTATTATTAGGAAAAGACAACAGAATTTTTTGGCATCAGCAGGATAATACATCTTTAACTGACCAAAACTTAACTGAAACATCTTTTGATAGAGAAGGCATTAGAAAGATTATAGAGCAAGCAAAAGCAGGAGCGGCAGATAAAGAAAAATTTACAGTAATTATCAAGCCAACTGACGATGCAGTATATAAGAACTTTGTAGACATTCTAGACGAAATGGCTATTACCAAAAGCGAAAGATATGGTGTTACCGATTTGAAGCCTTGGGAAAAAGCTATTTACGATAAGAAAGTTGGTAACAAATAATTACTACAAAGTAATTAACCATTAAATTTATATTACAATGGCAGATGAAAATGCTTACAGTCAAAATCTTACATTAGACGAGATTGTATTTGAAAATAGAAATAAAAACTATGGAGCTTATGATATCAGAACTCAGTATCCTAGATTACTGACAAAATCTTTTATCATTGGTACATCTATCTTTTTATTGATTGCTTTATCTCCTCTTATTTATTTAACCATTAAAAACCTCGCTGCTGAAGAGCAGGTAGAAGTAAAGGCAGATTTGGTTGATATTATTCAGGAAGATAAAATTATAGAGCAGCCTAAGGAAGAAGAACCACCTCCACCACCTCCACCAAAAGAGGAGGAGAAGATTGAGATTATTCAGAATGTGGTTCCGGAACCGGTGAAAGCTCCAAAAATTGAAACTCCACCGCCGCCAATTTCTAAGCAATTAGAAACAACTACAGGTGTTACAGCTCAGGAAGGTGTGAAAGCTCCGGCTTATACACCGCCGCCGCCACCACCTTCTACAGGTACTAAAGCTTCAACAGCTGAAGTTAAGCCTCAGGTAAGTGATACGCAAGTATACAGCGAGGTAGAGCAAACTGCAGAATTCCCTGGAGGTATCAATGCATTTAGAAATAAAGTGTCTGGTAACTTCGACGGTTCAGCAATGAACGGTGATGAGGGTACTGTAAAAACTGAAATTACTTTCGTTGTCGAAAGAGATGGATCTATTACAGATGTAAAAGCTAACGGTAAAAATGCAGATTTTAATTCTGAAGCGGTTAGAACAATTAAGTCAATTAAAAATAAATGGACTCCTGCAAAAATCAATGGTCAATCTGTACGTTACAGATTCAGATTACCATTAACAATGAATTTTGAAGGATAGTATTTATCTTTAAATATTATTAAAAAAGAGAAGCTTATGCTTCTCTTTTTATTTTTTTTAATACTTTTGTTATATGGTTTTCAAATATTTATCCTTAGTAACGGGATTTTGTTATATAGTCTTAGGGCTCATCATTATTTTTTATAAAGCATCTTTTGCCAGTTTTGATCCTACAATGATTTTGGTGTTCGGTATAGCAATTATTTTATACGGAATATTCAGAATTTGGAGAGGATTTTTAAATTTAAAAAATACAACTGATGAAGAATAGTATAAAAGTTATCTTTCTTTTTTTGCTCGTGACAATCATAAGTTGCTCAAAGAAAAGTGAAAAGTCTTTGTCTTACAAAGATGGTGAGATGACTATTCTTACCGATGAATCTTTTAAGAGTGTAACAGAAGCATTGGCTGAAGGGTATATGATCAGTTATCCTGAAAGCAAAATAAAAGTTGTTACAAAGAAAGAAGACCTCGGGTTTTTAGATCTTTTAAATAATAAAGTAAAGATTGCTGTAATGTCTAAGGACTTATCTCCTGAAGAAAAAAAGGCTTACGAGGAACAAGTTGATTTAAAATTTATACCAGCAAAATTCGCTGCTGATGCGGTTGTTTTTGTAGTTCCAAAAGATTCTGAGAAAACCAGTATTACCATGGAAGAGATTGTAAAAGGTATGCAGTCAGAAGAAAAAAACTTTATATTCGACGGGGCTAATTCAAGTAACTTGAATTTTGTAGCGCAAAAATTAAAAAAACTTCCTAAAGATCTGAAATATTCTATTATTCCCGGAAGTGCAAATGTAATTGAGGAATTGAGTAAATATCCTGAAAAAATCGGTGTGGTTGGTCTAAATACCATCAGCAGGCCGTATGATAAAAACGCAGAAAAATTAAGAGAATTAATAAAAGTTTTGCCTGTTGTTAGTAATGGGAAAACCTATTCAGCAGACTTTGAAGGTATGCGTGAGATGAAATATCCTTTTACAAGAGTCTTGTATTTCTTAACAAATGAGGGTAATTTTAACATTGCGAATGGTTTTATAAGATATTCTTGTACTCATTTAGGCCAGAAAATCGTTCAAAAAGAGGGCTTACAGCCCTATAATATTTATCCACGAGAAGTTCAGATGCGTTAAATAATATTAAATTCATCTGATTGCCAATTTAATTCATTTATTTTGGTCTGAAAATTGTGTGTAAATTATAGTTCAATTTAGAAAATATATAATGAAAGATATAATGATTATGAATGTAAAGAAAGTTGCTTTTGGAGCGGCGGTTGTATTTTTTAGCAATTTTGCGATTGCACAAACGTTACAGGATGGTATCAACAGCATCGATAGTGATAAATTTGCTCAGGCAAAGAATAATTTCACTCAGATGATTGCCAAAGAACCAAAAGCTGAAAACTATTTCTATTTAGGAAATACATTTTTGAGACAGTCTGAACCGGATTTTGCTCAGGCTACTGAAAGTTTTAATAAAGGTCTTGCTGCAGACAGCAAAAGCTATTTAAATAAGTTAGGTTTAGCTACGGTTAAGCTTGGTAAAGGAGATAAAAGTGCTATTGCTGAAATTCAGAAAATAGTAACTGACTCAAGAGAGAAAGATGCTGAAGTTCTTTTCAGAGCTGCAGAAGCTTTAACGTTATTTGAAAAAAACAACTCACCTGATTTAGCAATTCAATTCTTGAATAAGGCAATTGAAAGAGCCGCTAGAAAAGAAGTTCCTGCAAACTACTATTATACCTTAGGAGATGCCTACAGATTAAAAAAAATTCCGGGTGATGCAATGTCCGCTTATGATAAAGCGCTACCTTTAGCTAAAAACAAAGCTTCTGTTTATACAAGAATCGGAACGCTTTGGATGGCTGCTCAACAGTGGCAACAAGCTAAAACAAGTATTGAGAAAGCGATTTCTACTGACGCAACGTATGCTCCGGCTTACAAAGCCTTAGCTGCTTACAATATCAAATATCAGGAAAATGCGAAAGCAACTCAGGATTTGATCAACTATACAAAATATGCTGACGAAGATCCTTATACTCAATTGGAGATTGCAAAATTGTATTTCACCAATGAAGATTATGCTAACTCAAAAATGATTTTAGATAAGATTTTTGATAAGGTTAATGATCCAATCAAGTTTAAATTAAGATCGTATGTAAATTATGCAGATGGACAGTATGCTGAAGCCAAACAAAACATGGATACTTTCGTGTCTCAGGCAGAAAAATCTAGAGTTCAGCCTGCTGATCAGGGATTGCAAGGTCTTATCGCTGCAGGTTTAGCTAAAACTGAAACAGATGCAGCCAAAAAGGCGGCTTTAACAGCAGAATCTCAACAAAAAATTGCGATTGCAAAAGCGGCTAAAGACGAGACAATGAAGTGGGATATGGAATTAGCTAAAATCAGTGGTGGAGGTCCAGCATCTCAGGCTTCTGTAGACGCTGGTCCTACAAATCCACAGATTGAGGCATTGAAAAAACAAGTTGCAGCAAACGCTCAGGATTCTGACGCATTGTACAAATTGGCAACAGCTTACCAAGATGTTAAAAACTGGAATGGTGCGATTGCAACTTGGCAAAAAATGAGTACTATTTTACCAGATTGGGCTCCTGCTTACTACAGTTTAGGGTATGCTTATCAGCAAGCAACAAATAATGATGCAGCAAAAATTGCTTACGAAAAGTATATTGCAACAGTAAAACCTGCAGAAGTAGAAGCTAACAAACAGACCTTAGCATATGCTTACTTTGCAGTTGCTTATTTATCTAAAGATTCTGATGCAGCAAAGGCAAAAGATTATGTTGCTAAATCTTTACAACTAGATCCAACTTATCAGGATGCTGTAAAATTAAATACAGAAATCAATAAGTAATTTAAATTTTAAATTAAACATATTAAAACTTCCCATTCCTCAAGTCTGGGAAGTTTTTATTTTAAATCTTATATTTGAAAAGTTATGAAAACAGATATACTTGCATTTGGTGCACACCCTGATGATGTTGAACTAGGTTGTGGCGGAACTGTCGCAAAATTAATTTCGGAAGGAAAGACCTGCGTAATCGTTGACCTTACAAGAGGTGAATTGGGAACTCGCGGAACAGATGAGATAAGACATGAAGAAGCGACCGAATCTGCAAAGATTTTAGGGGTTTCCGCCAGAGAAAACTTAGGAATGAAAGACGGATTTTTAGTCAACTCAGAAGAGTATCAGTTAAGCATCGTGAAAATGATCCGCAAATACCGCCCGGAAATCGTTTTAGCCAACGCAATTGATGACAGACATCCTGATCACGCAAAAGCAGCGAAATTAGTATCGGATGCGTGCTTTTTATCTGGCTTAAGAAAGATTGAGACAAATATTGATGGGGAAAGCCAAGACGTATGGAGACCAAAACAGATTTTCCATTATATTCAGTGGAAAGATATTAAACCGGAATTTGTCATTGATATATCAGAGCATTTAGATAAAAAGTTGGAAGCGTGTATGGCATTCAAAACACAATTTTATGATCCAAAATCTAAAGAACCCGAAACACCTATTACTTCAAAAGATTTTTATGAGAGCCTTACCTACAGAGCTCAGGATTTAGGAAGACTTTCCGGAGTTACTTATGCTGAGGGATTTACGTCTGAGAAGTTAATGGCGTTGAAAAATTTTGATGGAATTGTTTGGTAGTTAAAAAATCTTCCTTATATTTGCACCACCAAAAACGGTGATTGTAGCTCAGTTGGTTAGAGCGCCGGATTGTGGTTCCGGAGGTCGGGGGTTCGAGACCCCTCATTCACCCCACATAAACACATTTTCTTTTTGAAAGTGTGTTTTTTTTATGCACAAAAAAAGCACCTGAAAAGATGCTTGTGTTTTTTATATACTTGGTTTGGGTTACTTGTTTTTAAACTTCGTCGTCAGAATCTATTGTGTAAGTTCTGCTTTTGAAATCTTTATCATGTTTTTCAGAGATTACATCTTCTCCTTTTTCATTAATGATAAAATCTGTAGATTCATTAAACATCTCCTGAAAACTCTTAAAATCTTCCTTGTAAAGGTAAATTTTATGCTTCTCGAATGTAGCCTCTCCATTCTCCCCGAAATTCTTTTTGCTTTCGGTAATTGTAAGATAATAATCTCCTGCTTTCGTCTCGCGCACATCAAAGAAATACGTTCTTCTTCCTGCTTTTAACACCTTCGTGAAAATTTCATTCTCATGGCGTTCCTTGTATTCACTCATTATTAGATATTTTTTAATCTTGTTAAGAACAAATATAAAATATTTCTTTTAATCACAAAATTTTTTTTATGATTTATTTAACATTTGTGAACAAATAGGCTAAGCAGTTACAGAATTGGTAATTTCGGTAAGATTGATGATTTTATCTGCGCGTTGGGCGCTAGACTCTCTGTGTGTGATGATTATAGAAGTTGCGTTGTGAATTTTAGTATCTATGTTTTCTAAGATATTCTGTTCAGTTTCTGTATCTAAAGCAGAGAGCGAATCGTCAAAAATAATGATGTTTGGGTCTTTTATTAACGCTCTGGCAATACAAATTCTCTGCTTCTGACCTCCCGAAAGCATCACTCCACGTTCTCCAACCATCGTTTTGTAACCATCTTTGAATTCTACAATGTTTTTGTGAACATCAGCTATTTTAGAATATTCGACCACTCTTTCGTGGGTGGGATTGTCGATTGAGAAACCGATATTATGCTCAATAGAATCTGAAAATAAATAACTTTCCTGTGGAATATAACCAATGAAATCTCTGTAGTTATCCAGATTATGGTCTTTTAGATTTTTTCCATCGATAAGGATTTCTCCTTCTGTCGGGTCAATCAGTCGGCAGAGAAGAAGAGCGATAGTCGATTTTCCGCTTCCGGTTTTACCCATAATGGCTAGAGATTGTCCTGCGTCAATTTTAAAACTTAAATTATCTAAAGCTTTAATGCCAGTATTTGGATAGACATAAGACACATTTCTGAATTCTATATTTCCTTTAATTGGCTGCTTTTCAAAATTCTTATTAATGACATCAGATTTTTTATCTAAAAACTCATTAATTCTCTGCATCGAAGCTTCAGCTCTCTGATTGACAGAAGTTACCCAACCAACCATTGAAAATGGCCATATCAAGATATTGATATACATAAAGAAATCAGCAATCTTTCCTACGCTCAATTCGCCTGCAATATATTTCTGTCCGCCAATCAGGATGATCGCAACATTTAATAATCCGATTACAAATAAAATAATGGTAAAGAAATATGCTTCTGTTTTTGCTAAATCTAAAGCTTTATCCTGATAATCGGTAACCTTGGCTCCGTAATTTTTCTTGATGTAATTTTCTTTAGCAAAAAATTTAACAACACGAATTCCTGAAAAGCTGTCCTGAACGAAAGTGGATATCGACGATTGGCTTTTCTGCATGATTTTCGATTTTTTATTGATAATCGAACTTACTTTAAAAATGATATAAGAAAGAACAGGAAGTGGAAATAAAGTCCAAACCGTCATTGAAACATCTGTCTTCAACATGTAAATACAGGTAATCGTCAGTAAAATTAATAAGTTGACAACATACATTACACCCGGACCGAGGTACATTCTTACCGCCACAACGTCTTCACTTAAACGATTCATTAAATCTCCGGTTGTGGTCGTTTTGTAATCCGTTAAAGATAAATCCTGGTAATGTCTGTAAATTTTATTTTTAAGCTCATATTCGATTCTTCTTGATGCAACAATAATCGTCTGTCTCATCATAAAAGTAAAAAATCCTGTCAAAAGTGAGCAGCCCACAATAATGGCCACGTAAATGAGAACCTGCTTGTTAAAACCTAAATTCCCTTGTTTGGTAAGCTCATCAACAGATTTTCCTACAAACTGTACTTTATAAATATTAAAAAAGTTGCTGGCGATGATGAAGAGTAACCCCCAAAACAATAATATTTTGTGCTTCCAAAAGTAAGGGTTCAGAGTTTTCAGTGCTTTCATAAACTTTCGCAAAATTACGAAAATTGATAGAGACTAAGAATTTCATAAACTTTAAATTTCATATCTTTGCACCCATAAAAAGCTCTTTGAATGTTAGGAAGAAGACAAATCCGTGAGAAAGTAGTAGAAAACGTGTATTCATACTACCAAAATCCAATTAAATTTGATGTTTTAGAAAAAAATATGTTCTCGAGTATAGAGAAAATCTATAATCTTTATGTGTTGGAACTCAACTTTTTGGTTGCCCTTAAAGGTCTCGCAGAAAATCAAATGGAAATCGGTAAGAATAAGTACATTAAAACTGATTCTGATATTAACCCCAATCAAAAATTTATCAATAATCAAGTATTGATTAAGTTGGAAGAAAACCCGGAAAGACTTTTCTTTTCTGGTCAGCACCAGGATTTGAAGTGGGATTTGCATGATGATTTTTTAGTAAGAACTTTCCAGAGAATGACTTCAGGAAAGCGTTACCAGGATTTCATGAAGGTTGATGAATATTCTTTCGAAGAAGATCAAAAGTTTATTGGTAAGCTGTTTTTAAGATATATTGCTGAAAACGAAGATTTTCATGATTACGTAGGGGACAGAGAACTTTCTTGGTCGGATGATATTCATATTGCGAACTCAATGGTTCAAAAAACGATTGGTTTTATCAAAGAAAATGAAGACAGCCGCACGTTGATCAAAATGATTAAAGATGAAGAAGATAAAAACTTCGCCGGAAAATTATTGAGAGATACATTAAACAATTGGGAAGCTAATGAAAAGAAGCTTTCTGAGAGATTAGAAAACTGGGATTTGGATAGAGTAGGTTTGATGGATAAAGTGATTCTTACTATTGCTATCTCTGAGCTTGATCACTTTCCTCTTACACCTTCAAGAGTAATCATTAATGAATATATTGAGATCGCTAAAGTATTTGCAACAGACCGTTCAAATATATTTATTAATGGAATTTTAGATAAATATTGTAAAGACTTAAATAGAATTTAAAAAAAAATAAAATGAAAAAGACGTTATCAATTATCGCTTTATCAATCATAGGTTTTGGTTTGGTTTCTTGTAAAAAAGAAGAAAAAAAAGAAGTACAGGGCGCTGGAACTGAAACAATCGAACTTGATACTGCTGGTTTGAAAAGAAATGTTGCGCCTTTGGGAACAGTTTCTGATTCTGCGAAACAAACTAAAGCTTCAGTATCAAACCAACCATTAACGACTATTGCTTTGTCACAAAGCAATTATGATTTTGGAAACATTAAAAAAGGAGATAAAGTAAACCACGTTTACGAAATTACTAATACAGGTAAAAATCCTTTGATTATTTCTGAAGTGAAGCCTGGATGTGGATGTACTGCTCCTGAATTTACGAAAGAACCAATTTTACCTGGTCAAAAAGGGAAAATTACTTTAAGCTTTGACTCAACAAGCTTTGACGGTGCGGTTCAAAAGTATGCAGATGTTTTTGCAAACGTAGAAAAATCACCTATCAAACTAACGTTCAATGCGAACATTCAACCTTAATTAAACTATTATGTTAGCAATATTTTTACAGGCAGCACCTGCAGGAGGATCTTCTCCAATGATGCTCATCATGATGGGGGTAATGTTTGTTGGGTTTTATTTCCTGATGATCAGACCTCAGATGAAAAAACAGAAGCAAGAGAAAAAATTTCAGGAAGAGCTGAAAGTAGGAAGCAGAGTGGTGCTTACTTCTGGCCTTCACGGAAGAATTGCTCAGATTCACGATGACGGAGTTGTCATTGAAACACTTTCCGGAAAATTAAAATTTGAGAAAGCAGCCATTTCAAGAGAATTTACTGCTAACAGATTTGGGGATAAAGCTACAACAACAGTTGACAAAAAAGAAGTTATAGAAACTGAAAAGAAATAATTTTTAGTTTTAAATAATATTACGAATCGGCGCTGTGACCAAAGGTCACAGCGCCGATTCTTTTTTTTAGACTGTAAAAGATCCAAAATTCTGATAATCAAATTTGTGGTCATCCGTGCAAAAACATTCGTACACTTTGTGTTTAAGCAACGAAACGATTTGCCCAACTAATCTTTAAAAAATATCTTTGCCTCATGAATCAAAACAAAGCCAAAACCGTTCTCATTCTCGGTGCCAATTCCGATGTTGCCAAGCAATGCATTTTGCAATATGCTGATAAAGGTTTTGCAATTATCGCTGCTTCACGAAACACCGATGCACTGAACGATTTTGTGGCTAAAAATAATTTGTCTGAAAAGGTTGAAGTTTTACATTTCGATGCAGCAGATTTTGATTCTCACCAAAAATTTTATAATGAACTTCCGACAAAACCTCATATTGTTGTTTACTCTGCAGGATTTTTAGTGGAAAACGTTGATGCCTTGCAAGATTTTAAAGGAACTCAGCAAATGATGCAGGTTAACTATATGGGCGGTGTTTCTATTTTGAATATCGTGGCAATGGATCAATCCAATAAAAATTTAGAAAGAATCATCGGACTGTCATCACTTTCCGGAGTAAGAGGAAGAAAAAGTAATTTTGTTTATGGAAGTACGAAAGCAGCTTTCACGACTTATTTGGCGGGTTTAAGACAAGAATTAGCTGATAGAAATATTACAGTCAACGTTTTGGTCAGCGGATATATCAATACGAAAATTAATGCGGGTTTAGAACTCAATAAAAATCTTTTGATGGAACCAGATTACGTGGCAAAACATATAGTGAGTGCCGGAAATTCTTTCACCATCGTTCCCAATTTTAAATGGAAATTCATTTATTTTATTTTGAAAATTTTACCAGAGGGTTTGGTGGCGAAGTTGCCTTGATTGTTTATTTTAGTTCACCAGCACTCAGTTTGTCACCCCGTAGGGATCTCAGTATAGCATTAAAAAATCAATATATAGCAATTGATGCTTAGATTCTTTCAGAATGACAAACTTACCGTAAAAAAAATGGATTGTTATTATTGACGGATATCAATTTATCCCTTCCAACAGCTCCAGTGCCTTCATCATATCAATTCCCTTTCCCAAAACAGTCTTAAACAAATCTCCTTTTGCTTTAATTCTTTCCAAAGCATTTTCAATATTGAAGTCGGTTGGTTTCAAACCTTTTTTCAGTTCATCCCACTCAATCGGCATCGAAACAGCGGCACCTTCTTTCGGTCTGAGACTGTAAACGCTCGCTAAAGTTTGGCCCTGGCGGTTTTGAAGATAGTCGAGGTAGATTTTATTGTCGTCTCTTTTTTGAAGATTCCTTTCCAGCGTTGTAATTTTTGGAAGTTTTTCGTGGACTTGCTGCATCAGGATCAGCGCAAAATCTTTTACCTGATTGTAATCGTATGCTCCACCCATCGGAATGTAAATATGAATTCCTGTGCTACCCGAAGTCTTGCAATAACCTTTTATTTTAATTAAATCTAAAACTTCCTTCACAGCTTGAGCCGTTTCAATAACATGATCAAAAGTGTTTTTCTTCGAAGGATCAAGATCTAAAACCAAATAATCCGGATGATCAAGATCAGGAAGTGAAGAATTCCAAGGATTAAAATCGATACAACCTAAATTATTCAAATAAGCTAATGTCGCTTTGTCATTACAAATGGCGTAATCAATGTATTTGTCGGTAGATTCTGAATGTACTTTTGTCGTTTTTATCCAGTCCGGAAATGAGTCTCCCGCATCTTTCTGGTAAAATCCTGAATGATCGATGCCACTTGGAAAACGGTTGAGAGAAAGCGGTCGGTTTTTCAGATGCGGTAAAATGTAATCTGCTACCGACTGATAATAATCCACCACGTCACCTTTACTGATTTTATTTTTTGGAAAATAGATTTTGTTCTGATTGGTGAGGTTTATTTTGTGACGGTTCAGTGTAATTTCTGTGTCTTTGTCTTTTTCATCTTCTGTGTTTTCGGATAATTTTTTAGTCGTCATAGTTTTGGATTTTGAAGTTTTCTGAGCAGGTTTCTTTACTGAATTGCTGATTTCTTTTGCCTCTTTATCTTCCCGAAGTGCAACAAAAACAGGGTGGCGAAACATCCCATCTTTCGTGATTTCTGAAAATTTAATTTCACAGACCAATTCAGGTTTCGTCCATGTTACAGGCATATTTGTTTTTGGGGCAGTCTCAAACGGTGACGTTTTTACAACTATCTTTTTCAATTTTTCATGGAGTTGCATTAATAATTCATTATTAAAGCCTGTTCCTGTATGTCCCGAGTAAATCAGTTTTCCATCTCTATATTTTCCCAGAATTAATGCTCCAAAACCTTGTCTTGAGCCTTTTGGTTCTGTGAAACCACAAATAATAGCTTCTTCGGTATTGGTAAATTTTATTTTGAGCCAATCTGTACTTCGGCTATTTTGAGAATAGATACTATCAGCTTTCTTGGCAATCATACCTTCAAGTTGCATTTTTTTCATTTGATTAAAGAAATCGATTCCCTTTTCTGGAATATGATCGCAAAATTTAATCAGATCAGTCTCAACCAAAGCATCTTTTAGAAGTTCTTTTCGTTGAATTAAAGGAAGTTCTTCGGTAGAATGACCGTTGAGCCAAAGCAAATCAAAAACCTGATACGTTAAAGCCAAATCCGGATTATCACCGATTTGCTGCAATAGCTGAAAGCTTGGTTTACCATTTTCGTCGTAAGCAACAATTTCACCATCCACGATCATTTTGTGTTTTTGCTGACTTAAATCTTCTGCAATGGTATCAAATTTAGATAGAAATGAAATTCCGTTTCGGGAGTAGAATAGCGGTTGTTTTTTGCTGAGATCTGCAACGGCTCGGTAACCGTCCCATTTAATTTCAAAAATCCAGTCTTCGTCGTCAAACGCATTTTCAGAAAGCTTTGCCAACATTGGTTTGATGAAATTTTCGAGTTTTTTCTCATCACCCAAAGAGTTGTAACGTTTAAATTGTGATTTTGTATCTGATTTTATGATTTCTTTTTGCTGCTTTTTAGGCTTTTTTTTTCCTCGATAAATTTTGTAACTAAAGATTTCGGCGAAACGTTTTCTTCGGCATCATACTTTTCTTCAGCAAATTTATCTTTGTGCTTGATTAAAAGCCACGAATTGTTTTCAGCATTTTTCATTTTCACTAAAGCAAATTCACCTTTTAATTTTTTTCCGTGTAAAATGAATTTGAGTGAACCGTCTTTCAGTTCCTTCAGTAATTCTTTTTCATCTGAGAGTTTAATGGTACCATCCAACGGTTCATAAGTTCCGCTGTCCCATATTTCAACTTGTCCGGCTCCGTAGTTTCCTTCGGGAATATTTCCTTCAAAATCTTTGTAATCATACGGATGATCTTCTACCATCATTGCCAAGCGTTTGTCTTCAGGATTTAAAGACGGACCTTTCGGTACCGCCCAACTCTTCAAAACACCATCCATCTCCAAACGAAAATCATAATGAAGTCGCGATGCAGCATGTCTTTGAATTACAAAAATCAGTTGGTCTTCACTTTTTTTTGTTTTTCCCTTGGGTTCGGTAGTTTTATCGAACTTTCTCTTTTCGTTGTAATCTTTAAGTGCCATGATTAGGAAGCATTTTTAGATTTCGGACTTTGTAAACTGGCTTTTAGCTGTGCCATCAAATCGACTACCTTACCTTGTTTTGCGGGTTCTGACTTTTTGACTTTAACCGATTTTCCTTTAGCTTTCTTCTTAATGATTTTAAGCAATTCTTCGGAATATGTATTTTTGTAAAATGTAGGATCAAATGGTTCTGAAAGTTGCTCAATCAGGTTTTTCGCCATCTTTAGTTCGGCTGGTTTCGGTGCTTTTTTAGCAGGAATTTTTAGGTCTTTATAATCTCTTATTTCCTGATCAAATCGTAATCTATTTAGAACTAAAACTTCGTCATTATACGGACGAATCATCCCAATTGCTTCGGTGTCTCGCAAAACGAAAGTTCCGATACCAACCATTTTGGTTTGTTGCAACGCTTTAATTAAAAGTCTGTAAGCGTTTTCACCGTTTTTTTGTGGCTCTAGAAAATAGGGGGTTTCAAAATAAACAGAATCTACTTCTGCTTCTTTCACAAAATGTTCTATAGAAAGAATTTTTGTTTTCTCAGGACTTGCAGCTTCGTAGTCTTCATCTTCGAGAACGACATATTTATCATCAATCAGATAACCTTTTACAATGTTCGCCCACTTTACTTCCTTGCCTGTTTTTTCGTTGACTCTTTTAAATTTAATATTAGAAAAATCAGATTTATCCAGCATATCAAGATCCAGTTTGCTGGTTTCTGTCGCAGAATAAATCTTTACAGGGATATTGACTAAGCCAAAACCAATGGCACCGTTCCAAATTGCTTTCATTGTCTTACTTTTTAGTGAAACTTGCAATGATTGTGCCGTGAGGGAATTATTGCTGAATTGTAATAGTTATTAATACTTTCTTGGAATTGGGATATAATTTTAAGAACATTATTGATTTTGTCCTTCGTTTATTCTTCTATACATCAAAACTTTATCAACATAATAGCCATAGTTAAATGAAACAGTTTTGGAATGTTCTTCCTTGAGCAGTTTTTTTTCTTTCAAATATTTTCTCCATTCCCAAGCTCTGTCTGAAGGTGGACAAATATACATTCCTGCTGAATTACAAAGTTTATCAGGATATCCTAATGCTGTTTTTTGATCTAATTCTAAAAGTTTAATTATCGCGCCAACTTCATTTTCAAGCTCTGAACTGCCTGTAAAAGGAGTTACAATGTTGAATTTCAGAATTTCGTAAACTTTATCGTAATCTATATTTCCGTTTTTATTTTTATAATCAATTCCTGCAAGATCCAGATAATATCTATAAAGTTCCTGTTCGGTGTGTGATTTGTATACAGATAAAAATTCATCTCTCACTTTTTTATCTTTCCAGTTTTTAATCATAAAAAATCCGAAATCTCTTTCAAAAAGTGAATATTTATTTCTGTAATTTTTTTCATTGAATTTCAAATTCTCTAAAACTTGAAGAGCTTCCGGAATTTGTGAATAACCAATTTTTGAAAAAAGTTTTAAAATATCACGTTCAAAATCATCATTATCTTTTGCAGTAAGTCTCAGTCTTTCAGATTCAGTTTTTAAATCAACTTGCTGGCTATTGAAATTCCCTTCAAATGTTTTTTTTGTTTCTATTGGATAATCAAAATTTTCTAGACATATTTTCTTTGCTTTTTCTATCTGCAAAGTGATATCTGGATCGTTGGATTTAATTTTATCTAAGAGTTTTATTACTTCATTCCCATTTTCTGTAAATTTAAAAAGGTAATAATTAAGATTTCCATTGATACCAACTTTGCTGTATAATAATGATTTTTTTAGATATAAAGTCAGATGGTTTTCATCGTTGAGAATTTTATTCCAATTTTTTGTGTAATAAATGTCTAAAATTCTCGAAACAGATTCAGATAGTTCCGGTCTTTTTTCATAAATCAATGACCAATATTCTAGTGGGATCAAATCTTGTAATGCCAAATAATCGATCAAATAATTTTCATACTCTCTTCTTTCTCTAAAAGAAAGCTCAGAACTTAATTTTTCAATATGTATATGAAGATCTTTTGTTCCTTGAAAATCAATATTATTTTGTTTGTAATATGATGTAAGCTGAGATAACTGACTCAGAAATCTAAATGGAAAAGTAGGTAATGAATAATTGGCTCTGCTAAGAAAATTTCTCTCTTTTTCCGCACTAAGTTCATTTACTCTTTTGACATCGCTTTGGGAAAGTTTAATAAACGTATTAAATGCAATAGAATCGTTTTCGTTGTAAAGATCTTCAAAAAGATTTGCGAGATCATCTATTTTTTGAGATTTTAAAGATTTGTTGATAAAACAATTGGATGAACTATCCCAAACAAAATTTTTATAATTTTTTGAAAAATAAATAATTAAATTAAGGATTGCGTCATTATTAAAGTTAGAATCCTCAGTATCCCAGACTCTGTAGTCATCTCTTCCTACAGAACCAATGTCTTTATGAATCAATAATTTTAGAAGGTCTAAAAAATCTTCTTGATCTCTGTTAAAAAAATTAAATTTATCTCTTAGACGGTAAAATTCTTCGCAAATTTTTAGAAGAGCTTCTGGATTGTTTTGATTTATTAAAATATCAATTCTTTTTCCTTTTACCCAATCTTTGGTTAGAATTTCAGAGCGTCTTTTAATAAGTTTCTGCAGTTTTGCAACAGGTAATTCTCTAAATTCTACGAAATCCTTTCTATCTTTAAGCGGTGTAATGTAAAACGTTTGTAATTCTGGATAATATTTTATTTTGTCATCATTCTTTTTTAAAAAATCAGAATAATTTTCAGCACTTTTTATTTCTGTAAAATTAATTGCAGCTTCAGGAAATATGAAATTTTCTTCAACGGCTCGTTTTGCAAGATAAGATTCCTCTGTTTCCAGATAATGGTGTCCCAGATTCTCAGAGAGAATTTTTTTACTGTCAAAGTAAGGAATTAATTCATAAAAAGCCTTGTCGTCACCTTTTTCAATTCTTAATTTTAGTTTATAAATTTCACTTTCAGAATATTGTCCTTCTGCATATTGACAATTGAACAGATTAATAAAAAGTAAAAAAAGTAGTGGTGTTAGTTTTTTCATAATAAAAAAGCGGAGAAAAAATCTCCGCTTCTAATTTATGCTTTTAAATTTAATTTCAGTTCCAGTTCATCGAGTTGTTCATTAGCAATTGCAGCCGGAGCGTCAATCATTACATCTCGTCCTGAATTATTCTTAGGGAAAGCGATATAATCTCTGATCACTTCGTTTCCGTCAAGAATTGCCACCAAACGGTCAAAACCGAAAGCTAAACCACCATGAGGAGGTGCTCCATATTTGAAGGCATTCATTAAGAATCCGAACTGTGCTTCTGCTTCTTCTTTTGTAAATCCTAAAAGATCAAACATTTTAGATTGAAGATCTCTGTCAAAAATTCTGATAGAACCTCCACCGATTTCATTTCCGTTAAGAACCATATCGTACGCATTGGCTCTTGCTTTTCCGGGATCGGTTTGTAATAAATGAATATCTTCAGTTTTTGGAGAGGTGAAAGGGTGGTGCATCGCATGATAACGTCCGGTTTCTTCGTCAAATTCCAATAATGGGAAGTCAACAACCCAAAGTGGTGCGAAAACATCACCTTTTCTTAATCCTAAGCGATTTCCAAGCTCCATTCTCAAAGCAGAAAGCTGAGTTCTTACTTTGTGCTCGTTTCCTGAAAGAATCAACATTAAATCTCCTTCTTTCGCTCCGAATTTCTCGATTATTTTTGCTAAATCTTCTTCGTTGTAGAATTTATTCACAGAAGAAGTTTTCACGCCATCATTTTGGAATTTAGCCCAAATCAATCCTGTGGCTCCGATTTGAGGCCTTTTTACCCAATCAACAAGCTCATCGATTTGTTTTCTTGTATAATCTGCACATCCTTCAACATTGATTCCGACAACCAATTCTGCATCATCAAATATTTTAAAATCTTTTCCTTTTACTAATTCATTCAATTCCACGAATTCCATTCCGAAACGGATGTCCGGTTTGTCGTTTCCGTATTTTTTCATAGCTTCAGCAAACGTCATTCGTGGGAAATTTCCAAATTCCTGACCTGTAATATCTTTAATCAAGGTTTTTGTCATTCCTTCAAAAACATTCATTACATCTTCCTGATCTACAAATGCCATTTCGCAATCGATTTGTGTAAATTCAGGCTGTCTGTCTGCTCGCAAATCTTCGTCACGGAAACATTTTACAATCTGGAAATATTTATCCATTCCACCAACCATCAACAATTGTTTGAAAGTCTGTGGAGATTGTGGCAATGCGTAAAACTGTCCCGGGTTCATTCTGCTTGGTACAACAAAGTCTCTCGCTCCTTCCGGAGTAGATTTGATTAAAACCGGAGTTTCAACCTCGATAAATCCTTCGTCTGAAAGATAATTTCTCACTTTCTGCGCCATTTTGTGACGGAAAATCAATTTATCTCTTACCGGAGCTCTTCTGATATCCAGATAACGGTATTTCATTCTTAATTCTTCACCACCATCTGTTTCGTCTTCAATCGTGAAAGGCGGAAGCTGAGATTCATTCAGAACGATTAATTTTTCAACTAAAATTTCAATTTCTCCTGTCGGAATATTTGGGTTTTTGCTTACTCTTTCAATGATTTTTCCTGTAACCTGAATGACGAATTCTCGTCCTAGTTTTTTTGCATTTTCCATCAATTCCGCTGAAGAACGATCCTGATCAAAAACCAACTGAGTAATTCCGTAACGATCCCGAAGATCTATCCAAATCATAAATCCTTTATCACGAATGGTTTGTACCCATCCTGAAAGTGTAACTTCTTCATTGAGATTTTTCAGAGATAATTCTCCGTTTGTGTGCGATCGAAACATAATTATTCGTTTAAAGTTCAAGGTTGAAGACTCAATATTTAGAGTCTTTATTTTCCGTTTGCAAAGATAAGATTTTTGAAGGTTTAAAAAACAAAAAAACTTCCCGAAGGAAGTTTTAAAATATATTTAATGGAATTTTTAGAGAGTTATTTCTATTTTTATTTAAGTGAAATTATTTCTTGATAAATTTAGAAGAGAATTTCCCATCTTTATTTTCTAACGTCAGAATATAATTTCCTTTAAGCAATGATGATATATTTACTCCTTTGCTTCCGTCTACATTATCTTTAGAAATTACTAATTTTCCTTCGGAAGAATAAATATTCATTTTACCGGTTGCATTGAATTTTATGATATCATCTGCAGGATTTGGATAGCAAACTATATTTTTTGTTAATTTAACTTCATTTGTTCCTAAAATAGTACTTTCAATATAAACAACATTTTTGAAAGCCGGCCCCCAAACTCCCTGATTATCTTTTACTCTTACATTAAAGATATGAAAACCCATCGGTTGTGCAATTGGGATGTTATTTTGTAAAATATTTTCAACAGCGTTATCAAAGCTACCATCTACTGCTGTTAAAACAGTTGCATTTCCTTCTCCAGGATCTGCATCCCAAAAATATTCTGCATTTGTAAGATTTACCGCTCCTGTGATAGAAGGAGTTCCAGTATGAATTACATTTTTAAAAACGGGTCCCCAAACACCTAGGTTATCTTTTACTCTTACATTAAGAACATGGAACCCTGCAGATGCTGGAATTGTAATGTTATTTTGTAAAATATTTTCAATAGCATTATCAAAACTACCGTCCAAAGCTGTTAGTGGATTTGCACTTCCTTCTCCCGGATCTGTATCCCAAAAATATTCTGCATTATTTACTTTTACTTGTGCCTGAAATAAAAATACAAATAATGAAAGAACAGCTATAAATATTTTTTTGTTCATTGTTTTCATATTTTTATTATTTAGATACTCCTGTTGCTTCTGCTTGAATTGTAGTGGTACCTAAGTAAACTCTTCTTGGTGTGTTTAGGAATGTCACTCTAGGTTTATTTCCAGGGTTACTTGGCCAAAAATTTACCCATGAGTTAGAGCCACCCAAAGGACCTATATCATTTCTTGTGAGATCTAAATCTTGATACTCTTCATCAGATAATCCTGCATTTACAATAGCTCCTCCAGAAACTCCCGTATTTAAATTCATTGTGTAAATACCACTACTGATATTTGCATTTGCAACATCAACACCACTTGCAACATATGGTCCGGTAAATAAATTGTTGTTTACAATAACAGTTGGTTGAGAAGATGCATAGATTTTGTAATCAAAAGAACCTCCAGTTGGATTAACAATAATATTGTTAGCTATATTTATAATACCAGAAGTTACTGCATTGATATCTATTGTTTCATTTATATAACTCGGATTAGTATTACTAGATATAAAACGATTATTCTGAATCAGATTCGCAGATCCTGTTTTAATTGCAGATATTTTAAGAACAGGTTGAATTGAAGTAGGTGATATTGAGGGAGCTACTGCGTAAACAGTACAATCGTTATTATATATTTTCAATGGATAAGAGTTAGTAAAAATTTCCATTGAGTTAAAGGAAACGCCATTAAGATACATGGAATTAGCAATTATTTGAATATCGGATGAAGCTAAAGGTGCTGTATCATCACTTAACTTAAGATTTTCTAAAGTATTTGATATAATTTTACCATGAATAAAGTATAAACTTTTACAACTACTTTGGAATACATTAGCTGTTACATTTTTAGAGTTGTCTAAATCAATGCTTTGATCTACAGTACAATTAATTATATTTACAGTAGCCCTTCCACCAGATAAAGTTACGATTGAGGTAGAAATTGAACTTTGAAAAGCATACATGTTGTTTATTGTAACAACTCTATTCACCGCAGGAACAATAGAAATGTTTCCTTGAACATAATATTTACTAAAATTGATTTCAGAAGCAAAAGTAAGTGATTTATTAATCGTAAGATTCTCTAAATAAGGAACATTTCCTGTTTTAGGTCTGATGATGATACGATCACCGTCATTAGCTGCAGTTATTGCTTCAGATATTGTGGAATAAGCTCCTCCGGCTCCCAAATCACGTACGTAGAGATCTGCAGCTTTCATTTTTCCAAAACTCAATATGCATATCAATGCATATAAAACATAATTAATTTTCATAAGGTTATATTTTTTTTTAATCGTCAGCGAAATTAAATATTTTTTTGAATATTTCATACATACGTACAGTAAATAAATAAATATTTATTTACTAAAATGATAATAAAAGATTTTCTTATTTATCAAAAAAATAATAGTTAGTATTGTTTTTTAATTCTTAAATGCGTAAGATTTTTAGGTGATAGATATTTTTATAAGGTTTATAAACAAAAAAAACTCCCCGAAGGAAGTTTTAAATTATATAATTCGTACTATATTACAAAATCTTTGCAAGTTCTGGATGATTGTTTTTTTTAGCAATATCCTTAGCTGTTTCTCCGTTAGAATTTTTAGCAGATTTGCTAGCTCCTTTTTTCAATAGCATTTTTGCCATATCTGCATTTCCGTGCATTGCCGCATTCATCAGTGGAGTTATTCCGTTGCAAGCTTTGTTTACATCAGCTTTGTTGTTTAACAAGAAATTAGAAATTGCTTTCTTGTTATTCAGAATACTATAAGAAAGCATTGTGTATGATTGATCTTTTACATTCAGACACTTATCAAAGTCAGCTTTTGGAAAAACTGCAGTAAATTTCTCTATATTATCTGACTGTATGGCTTGTCTTTGTATTCTAGAAACCTGCTGTGCAAATAATGTGTTTGCAAGCATAGATATGCTGAAAATCAAAGTTGTGATAATAATCTTTTTCATAAAATTTATTTTTCTAATGAATATACAAATCTAAATATTTTTTTTGATACATTTAATTATTAATCCAATTGATTGCTTTTTCCAAAACTTCGTCTTTGTTGTTTTTGATTCCGTCTATGGTAGGTTTTACTTCTACATCAGGAATAATTCCTATTCTTTGGGTTTCTTTTCCGTCTGGATAGTAAACTCCGATTCCACTAATCATTGTCGAAATATTTCCAGGCAGAACGAAGTCTGAAACGTTGCCGTCTGCTCCTGCTGTCTGTGAACCAAAAACTTTTGAACTTGGAGCCGTTCTGAATGCCATCGTATGGTATTCTGCACTACTTTGAGTAGTTTCATTGATGAGTATGGCAATTTTTCCTTGGTAAGAATTTTTACCGGATCCTGGAATTTTCAAACTTGGTGTAAAAGTAAAAAGCCCCGGTTGAGTATTGTTTGTATTTGAAAACTTAACAAATTCTGTTGTCTCAGGTTTTAAAAGTTTCCCCATTTTTACGGTAACAAAATCTGATGGATAGCTTCTAAAATCAATCACCAAACCCTTTGTGTCTTTTATTTTTTCAAAGACAGCAGGAAGTTCCTCGGCTTTTACACTTCCCATATAAAAATAGGCAACATTATTGTCGAGCATGTTGAAAAATTCTTTTTTCTCTTTCGTGTATTTTAGCTCGGGACCGGTGTAGGTTTTAATAGTTTTTTCTTCTGTTTTTCCATTTCTTGAAAATTTAATGTTAATGGTCTCAGAGTTACTGTTTAAAAGATTGTAAGAAATGTTTCTTAATTGAGTCGGATAATTTGAAGCAGGCGTATATTTTAACCTGTTTTTGATAATATTTTCTACAGTTTCTCCATTGATTTCTGTAATCACATCACCTTTCTGAATTCCGGCTTCTTTGGCAAAATTCTCATTATAGAAATCATTTACGACAGCTTTATTTTCTGCAAAAGTTAGTTTAATAGGGCTGTATCTTTCTCCAAAATATTTTGTAAGCACTTTATTATTTCCCCAAACTCCGGCATGAGTATCATGAATTCTCGCAATAATTTCTAATGAGGCAAGAGTGTATTCTGTTTCGTCTTTTGCATTGATAAATTTGGGAACAAATTCCTTTAAAACATTTTTCCAATCTTCTTCAATGAGATTTTTGTACGGAAAATAATACTGAATCATATTCCAATATCTATAAAGTGAAAGCAGGCGGAAACCTTCATCAGGATAATTCATCTTTTGATAAGGATTTTCATTTTTAAAATCAGGATTCCCTACTTGCCTGAAAAAATCTACATAATAGTTTGCTTGTGGTCTTTTCGCTTCTTTTAATTTTAAAAGTTCTTCAGAAAGTTCTTTTGAAAACCCCGAATTAGTAATCCAGTCTAAATCGGGTTTAAATTTCACATTTTTCGGTTCAGAATTTTTTGCAATTTGGTATTTGCCTAAATTTTTGATCCATTGAAGGATAATTTCGTCCCTTTGATTAGATGAAACGCTTTTTGTCTTTTCGTATATTCTGAAAAGCTCATAATCCCAATTGTGATTTCCTTCTGCGACACTTGGATGATAGTATTTAAGATAACCCCAAATGAGCCCTAGTTTTGTAAGATAATCTACATTTTCGTTATCAAGATTTATATTTGAGATTTTCGAGCCAAGATCAAATTCTTTGTCAAGATCAATTTTGGTTAATTTTTTCTCGAAAATTTTAGCATCTCTAATATCTTTTCCGTCAATCGTGATTTTTAGATTGTCAACCCACATTTTTCCTATACCAGAAAGTAAAGCGCCAAAAACTATCTTCTTGGTATTTTCCGGAGACATATCAACCGTTACTTCATATTTTTTCCAGTCATTTGTTCCTTTTAAATTTACTTTTTCCATGTTGTCAAAAGCAATCTCAGGATCTATTCTTAGCCAAAGACCAGCAAAACCGTCAGAAATATTTTCTGTTTTGATATAACCGGAGAGTGTAATTTTTTTTCCTGCATAATTTTCGGGAAGTGTGTACATTAATGCTTTAAATCCTGAATTTTCTTTTGCATCAAATAAAACCGAAGTTTTTCCTTCTTGTTTTTCTTTTGCATCTGCTGATATTTTTGCAGTGCTGCCTCCAAATGTTGCCCATTGAGAAGGTAGATCGTTTTCAAAATTTTCAAAATTAAGATTTTCAATTTTCTGCTGTGCAAAAGAATTTAAACCTAATATTAATAAGACTAAAATTAAATATTTTTTCATAATTGAAGATTTATTTGAAGGGAGTGAGTGATGTTTTTGAAAGTGTAATTGTACACGTTTTAAGATACTTGTAGTTTTATCAATTGAATTTAAAAGTAAACTGTTGAAGAGTTTTAATCTTTTACGTATTCCAAAAGATCGCCGGGTTGACAATCGAGAATTTTACATATTGCCTCTAATGTTGATAATTTCAAAGCCTTTGCCTTCCCTGTTTTTAAAATAGAAAGATTGGCCTGTGTAATTCCTATTTTCTCTGCAAGTTCCTGAGACTGCATTTTTCTTTTCGCCAACATGACGTCTACGTTGATTATGATTGGCATGGTTTATATTGTTAAATCGTTTTCTGATTGTAAGTTGTAACCTTTTTTAAAGAATTCTACAATGAATAAAATGAGAGCTCCGAAGAATAAAAAAGGGATGGCAGAAAATGCTGTACTGCCAAAATCGTTGATGCGGAAAATGCTTATAACAATCATTGCAACTGTATAAAGAATATTGAGCCAGCCAAACCTTTTCAGCCAGAGAATGGCTTTTAAATTAAATACTTTTTCGTTGCTGATTTCTTTGAAAATATGATAACTGCTGTAAAAAAAAACAATCATAAAAATGCCTCTCACAGTATTGCTGATGTAGGTAGTGAGACTAAAAATACCTGTTATCAAATTCTGAGTAGTAAAGGGAACATAAAATTTGAACTTCATCAAATCATCAAACTTCTTGGTGTAGTGGTTTTTTGCCCAGCCAACATCATTTCCGATGATGTAAAAATCTGATAGCATCGAATGATTGGTTTTAAAATTATAATAAGATGTGGCATAGCCAATTTGTTCGTAAATAAATTGAACTGTCAGAATGGTAAACAACACAAAAAGGAAATAGCTGATGTATTGAGAGATTGAGTTTTTCCCGATAATTTTCATTGTTTTAATATTTTATTATTGCAAATATATAAATATTTATTGTTTTACGATAATTAATTATTTAAATTATTTTATTTGAAATTAAATTTATTGAAATCGTATTTTTAAAGCGATTAATTTTAAGATGAAAAAATATTTAAATTTTCTGAAGAAAGCATTTAGCGAAGAAGAAACCGATTATACCAAAATCAGTATCAGAAGTGCTGTTCTTCTTTTAGCGATTCCGATGATGCTGGAAATGGCCATGGAATCTGTCTTTGCTCTGGTTGATCTTTATTTTGTAGGTCACCTCAAAGAAAGTGGCTTTGCAATACAAACTGTTGGTCTTACAGAGTCTGTGTTGACTATTATTTACTCTATTGCTATCGGAATGAGTATGGCTGCAACCGCAGTTGTGGCAAGAAGAATCGGTGAGAAAAACCCTGAACAGGCTTCCAGAAGTGCGGCTCAGGTGATTTCGGTTTCGTTTGTTGTAACTTCTGTTTTGAGTATATTGGGAGTGATGTATGCAGAAGAAATCTTGATTTTGATGGGTTCAAAACCCGATGCAGCACCTTACGGAAAAGATTTTACGAGAATTATGATGGGAAGCAGTGTGATTATTATGTTGTTATTTTTAATCAACGGAATTTTCAGAGGTGCAGGAAATGCTGCCATCGCTATGAAAAGTTTATGGATTGCCAATATTGCCAACATTATTCTTTGTCCGATTTTGATAAGAGGCTTAGGTCCGATTCCTGCAATGGGTTTAACTGGAGCTGCGGTTGCAACAACTATCGGAAGAAGTACAGGCGTTCTTTATCAGTTGTATCATATTTTTATTGCTGATTCTTTGGTGAGAATCAAAACAATTTATTTTAAACCTGATTTTAAATTGATCATATCCATCGTAAAAATTGCCATGCCGGGAATATTCCAGTTTGTTATCGCCTCATGCAGCTGGATTTTTCTTGCAAAATTGGTCGCAACGACCGGTGGGGAAGACGCTTCCGCAGGTTATCAGACAGCACTTCGGTTAATGATGTTCTTTATGCTTCCAGCTTGGGGATTAAGTAATGCGGCTTCAACTTTAGTCGGACAAAATATGGGTGCCGGTGAAATGATCCGTGCAGAACAGTCTGTCATGAAGACCGTAAAGTATAATGTGATTTTCATGCTTTTGGTGAGTTTGCTGTTTTTAATTCTTGGCGATTTCCTTGTTGGTTTTTTCACTGAGCAGATTGAAATAAAAAATTATGCTAAAAATGCGCTACACATAATGAGCCTCGGTTTTGTTTTTTACGGAATAGGAATGGTCACTATCAATGCTTTCAACGGAGCAGGGGATACTTGGACACCGACTTGGCTCAATTTCTTCGGATTTTGGATGTTTCAGATTCCTTTGGCTTACGTGTTGTCAAAATATTTTGAAATGGGTCCGAAAGGAGTTTTTATTTCAATTCCGGTGGCAGAAACATTCATCACGGTCGTTGCTTTTATCTTATTTAAAAAAGGAAAATGGAAGAATGTGAAAGTTTAACTTATTTAATATGAAATATTTAACTACAAAATCTTTTGACTTCTTATTGTTAATGTGTAACTTGTGAAGAATAATAAATTATAATATTATGGGAAAAGGAGACAGAAAATCAAGAAAAGGGAAAATCATCTTGGGAAGCTACGGAAAGAAAAGACCGAGAAAAGCTTCAAAAGCTTACCCAGCAGCTGCTGAAAAGTCAAAAGACTAAAAATAAAAATGACCGAAGATTATTCTCCGGTCATTTTTTTATGTTTAAAATAAGTTTACTTTCCTCCGAAAAGTCCTCCAAGTAGATCTCCCAATCCACCTTGTTGCTGTTTTTGCTGTTGTCCACCGCCCCCAAGTACACTTCCTAAAATATCATTCAAAGGATTTCCTGAAGATTGTGATTGTCCGCCGCCTAAAACACTTCCAAGAATATCGTTCAAAGGACTAGATTGCTGTTGCTGAGCCTGATTTTGAGCACCTCCCAAAATTCCACCTAAAAGATCACCAAGACCACCTGCTCCCACATTGTTCTGTTGTTTTTCTTTACCAATGTAGCCCATGATTACAGGTGCAAGCATTGCCAAAATAGGTCCGATTTTGTCAATAGAAATTCCTGTATTCTGAGATAATTGGTTTTCTACATTGTTTTTTTGATTTCCGAAAACGTGAGAAAGAATTGATCCGCCTTCGTCTTGTCTGTTGTCAAGTTGTGACGTATCATCTAAAATGCTTCCATCATGATCTTTATCTAATGCGTTGTTTAAAGCTTCCGCTTCTTTCGCATCCTGAGATTTATTTCTAAGGTAAGAAATAACAAGTGGGGTTGCTACCGCCAATAGAGCAATAATCTGATTTTTGCTGATTCCAAATTTGTTTTCAGCTTGTTCAGCTACCTGATTTCCTGTGTTTCCTGTTAAAAGGTCGATTAAATTCATTGTTTTTGTGTTTAAATTTTAAAATTGTTAGAATATCAAAGTTATCAAAATTCTTGAATTAAAAAATTTTAATTTTAAAATTTGAAAAAACATCGTTTAATGATAAAATTAAATGAATGTCCGTAATTAGTAATAACTTGGTTTTTAAAGGTCTGTTTGTTTGTCATTTCGGAGGAATCTCAATATGCTTAAAATAAAGCAGTTTAGATTCCTCCGAAATGACAAAAATGACTGACGATTTGAATGTTGTGATTAAAAACGGACATTCATAAAAATTAATTCTTAAAAATAGGAACATTAGAGCAAGCTTCCCCAAACATTAATGATTTTACAATCGGTTTTAATTGTTCAACTAATTCGATATAAGCATTTTCAGGAATTTCCTTGTCAGAACATCCTTTTACCAAAACTCTTTTCCCTTTCAAATTATCAAAATCATGAGTTTGAATTGCGTTATGCATCAAAAGAACTTCCAGATCTTCTCTATTCCCGAAAACTATTTTTTTGGTAACATCAGTTAATTTTGCAGTGATCAGAAAGTACGCCCAAAGTGGAACAATGGCATCTGCAGAATTGTAGATGTAAACATATTGATCTTTATAATCTTCAGGGTTAATAGCAGCCACCTTTTCACGGAAGTCTTTTTCTTTCAAAATCATTTCCATGAAAAGAAAATCTTTCAAATCAATTCCTTTTCTGATACCTTTCGGAACCAAATCTGTAAGGTCAAAATTGACCAGTCCGCTAGACGCAACTTTATTTTTTATTTCAAATTCTTCTGACATTTTTTATCATTATCTTTGAAGCAAATTTACTCAATTATAATTTGAATTTTGATGTTTGAAACTGTTGTTTCAATAGATAAAATCATTCATCGCATATCAATTATCATTCATGAAATACTACATTATCGCAGGTGAAGCTTCCGGAGATTTGCACGGAAGTAATTTAATGAAATCCTTAAAGCAGAAAGATCCCAACGCAGAATTCAGGTTTTGGGGTGGCGATTTGATGGAAAAACAAGGTGGGACTTTGGTAAAGCATTATCGTGATCTCGCTTTCATGGGTTTTCTTGAGGTTGCAATGAATTTAAAGACAATTTTAAATAATATTAAATTCTGTAAAGCCGATATTAAAAATAATATTCCCGATGTTTTGATTTTGGTTGACTATCCGGGTTTCAATTTAAGAATTGCAAAGTTTGCTAAAGAACTCGGGATTAAAGTTGTTTATTATATTTCGCCCCAACTTTGGGCATGGAAGGAAGGTAGAGTAGAAACCATCAAAAAATATGTAGATGAGATGATGGTGATTCTTCCCTTTGAAGAAGATTTTTATACAAAACATGATGTGAAATCTCATTTTGTAGGGCATCCTTTGCTTGATGCAATTTCGACGTTACAAGATATTGATATTGAATATTTTAAAACAAAAAATAACTTAAACGAAAAAGAAATCATCGCATTGCTTCCAGGTTCCAGAAAACAGGAAGTTGAAAAGATGTTGGAGATTATGCTTTCGGTGAGGCCTTATTTTAAAGATTATCAGTTCGTTATTGCGGGAGCTCCAAGTCTTGAAAAGGATTTTTATCAGAAATATGTGGATGAAAATGTACATTTTGTTTCCAATAAAACCTATGATTTACTAAGATGTTCTAAAGCCGCATTGGTAACCTCCGGAACGGCAACTCTCGAAACGGCATTATTGAATGTTCCGGAAGTGGTTTGCTACCGTGGGAGTAAAATTTCTTATGCAATTGCCAAAAGATTGGTGAAGCATATCAAATATATTTCGCTTGTCAATTTAATCATGGATAAAGAAGTGGTTAAAGAATTGATTCAAAGTGAATTGAATACTAAAAGTCTTGTCGAACAATTAAATTTAATTCTTGAAGGCGACTCAAGAAATTTGATGCTCAAAGAGTACGAAACATTACGTATGAAACTTGGCGGAAAGGGCGCAAGTGACAATGCTGCAGATATTATTCTGAAAATTAAATAAACTTTTTACGAGATAGTTTCATTTTTTTATTACTTTAGTAGTACAAATTGATGAAAATTGAAACGACAGCCATTGCTAATATTAGTCTGCTGCTTTATTCTTGGAATTTTATTTCAGGATTATTTTTCTTTTAAACAAAATTTCATTCTTACTATCGCGATTTTCTGTTTCTTGATTGCGATTTCTACATTCATCAAATCTTTTTTTATCTCAAAATTTAACTCAATTCTTCTTGGATTGTTATTTTTCGGATTGGGAATCTGTTTACATTATTTAAATTTTCCCAATGCTTCTCAAGTTTCATTTCAACCTAATGAAAACATTGTTTTTAAGATTTCTAAAAAATTAAATTCATCAGAGAAAAATAAAAAATACGAAGCAATTGTACAGATTGGAAAAGAAACTTTTAATTCGGTTGTGTTAATTCCAAAAGGGAGTAAAGAGCTTGATTTTGAGCATTATTACAAAGCTAAAGCTTATGTAAGCCAACCTCAATCTCCGCAGTATGATTTTCAGTTTGATTATGCAAAATATCTTCATCGGAAAAACATTTTTTATCAATGTTACATCAATGATGAGGTGAGTTCAGCCATAAGAAATGATTTGTCTTTCGGTGAAAAAATTAGTCAGAAAAGGCTTGAAGTTTTACAGGAAATCAATCATTCTGAAATGTCATCAAAAAGTCAGGAATTTCTCAAGGGAATTATTCTGGCAGATCGCACGGAAATAGATTCGGAAACTTTGCAGGATTTTAATCGTTCGGGATTGGTGCATTTTCTTGCGATTTCTGGGACGCATGTTGTTGTCATTTTCGGGATGCTCTATTTTATTTTAATGAAAATTTTGCCACTAAAATTCAGGAAATCTGTAATCATTTTAAGTCTAGCTTTCATATGGTTTTTTGCTTTGTTTATTGGTTTGGGGAATTCTGTAGTTCGTTCTTGCATTATGCTAACGGTGTATTTTGTTTATATGTTGATTCAGCGAAAACCCGATTTGCTACATTCTTTAGCATTGTCTGCTTTTATTATTTTGATTATTGATACGCAACAGTTTTTTGATGTTGGATTTCAGTTGAGTTTTCTGGCAGTTTTCGGAATTTTCTGGCTCAACCAACCGATTTTGAAATATTTGCCAAGACAAGATAATTATTTAAAAAAGATCATTTTCAATACGGTTTCTATTTCTATTTCTGCGCAATTGGCAACGCTGCCATTGGTTTTATACTACTTTCACCAATTTTCTTTTGTTTCAATCGTTGCTAATTTTTTCATTGTTCCGTTTTCTGAAGTCATTATCATTTTTTCGTTTTTAATGGCAGGTTTAATGGCTTTAGGATTAGATTTCGGCATTATAAATATTGTGTACAATTTCATAATAGATTTACTGTTAAAAATAATTCATTGGTTTGCTGATTTTGAATCTTTGTTTTTTGAAAACATCTCAATGAATTTCGCTGAGGTTTCCGTACTTTTCATTGTTATTTATCTTTTGAAATTCATAATTGTTAAATTTAATGTTAAAAGATTCTCGCAATTTTCTTGGGTAGTTTTATTCTTTTTTATTTTGAGGATTTCGTTTACAATTTATGAGAATCAAAGAGAAGAAATTTTGGTTCATCAATATAGAAAAAGTAATGTCATTTCGGTTAAAAAAGGAAATGTAGTCTGTTTTTGGATTCAACATCTGGATGATGAAAAGAAAATTCGGCAATATATTATTAATCCTTACGTGTCTTCTCGAAGGGTGAAAAGTTTTAAGATTAAACAGCTTCCTGCTTCATCCGAAAAAGTGGTTTTTAATAACAAAGTTTATGATTTAAAATAATATTGATTTTTTAAATTTTTCTCGCATTTTCAATGTATTTCATAGTTATTTAGAAAGATTACAAACTGTCTAATAGTGAGATTTCTCACTTTTTAGTTTTGTTAACATTCCTTAATTTTGTGGAAAATCAAATTTAGACTTAATATGGCAGGTTTAACAAGTTCTACGATAGGTAGGAAATATGCTATGGCACTTTCAGCAATGTTTTTGCTGAGTTTCTTGGTGATACACGTGTCATCAAACATCACATCGATTTTCAGCGTTGATGTTTATAACGAGGTCGCTCATTTTATGGGATACAATCCTCTGGTGCAGTATGCTCTTCAGCCCGTTCTTACAGTGGGAATTCTTTTCCATTTTATTATGGGGTTTATTCTTGAGATAAAGAATAACAAAGCGCGTCCTATAAAATATGCCAACAATAACGGGTCGGCTAATTCTACATGGGTGTCAAGAAACATGATTATTTCAGGTGCTGTTATTTTAGCATTCTTTGCACTACACTTTTATGATTTCTGGTTTCCTGAATTAGATTATAAATTTGTACAAGGCAATACTCCTGATGAAACAAGATATTGGGGAGAGCTTCACCATAAATTTCATGATATTTGGAGAGTTGTACTTTATGTAATTTCATTTGTTCTTTTAGGACTGCATTTGGCTCACGGTTTCCAATCTTCATTTCAATCTGTAGGAGCGAGACATCCAAAGTACACGCCGGTAATCAAAGCGGTTGGTTTTTGGTTTTCGGTAATTGTTCCGCTTGGTTTCATCGTTATCGCAGTTTTTCATTACGTAACTCAATAATTTCAATATACTAATATGAGTAAATTAGATTCAAGAATTCCAGCTGGTCCACTTAAGGATAAATGGAAAAATCATAAAGACCATATGAACCTTGTTGCGCCTAACAACCGTGATAAAATTGATATTATTGTTGTAGGTACGGGTTTGGCAGGAGGTTCTGCAGCAGCTACTTTGGCTGAGCAAGGATATAATGTAAAAGCCTTTTGTTATCAGGATTCACCAAGAAGAGCGCACTCGATTGCGGCTCAGGGAGGTATCAACGCTGCTAAAAATTATCAAGGTGATGGTGACTCTACATACAGATTGTTCTACGATACCATCAAAGGTGGAGATTATAGAGCGAGAGAAGCAAACGTTTACAGATTAGCGGAAGTTTCTGCAAATATTATCGACCAATGTGTTTCTCAGGGAGTTCCTTTCGGGAGAGATTACGGCGGACAATTAGATAATCGTTCGTTTGGTGGGGTTCAGGTTAAAAGAACTTTCTACGCAAAAGGACAAACTGGTCAACAGTTATTATTAGGTGCATATTCTTCATTAAGCCGTCAAATCGGAAAAGGAAGAGTGAAAATGTACAACCGTCACGAAATGCTAGAATTGGTAATCGTTGATGGAAAAGCAAGAGGAATTATCGCTAGAAACCTGGTAACAGGTGAAATCGAGAGACATTCTGCTCACGCAGTGGTTATTGCTTCTGGTGGTTACGGAAACGTATATTTCCTTTCTACCAACGCAATGGGTTCAAATGTTTCTGCAGCTTGGAAGATTCATAAAAAAGGAGCATATTTCGCAAACCCTTGTTATGTGCAGATTCACCCGACTTGTATTCCTGTTCACGGAACACAGCAGTCTAAACTGACTTTGATGTCTGAATCACTAAGAAACTCAGGAAGAATCTGGGTTCCTAAAGATAAAAAAGATTCGGCTGCCATCAGAGAAGGTAAGTTGAGACCTGAAAATATTAAAGAAGAAGATAGAGATTACTATCTTGAAAGAAGATATCCTGCATTCGGAAACTTGGTTCCTCGTGACGTTGCGTCTAGAGCAGGTAAAGAAAGATGTGATGCTGGTTACGGAATCGAAAATAATGAAACTCAAGAAGGTGTTTACTTAGATTTCTCTACAGAAATTATCAAAAAAGGTAAAGAAGCTGCTATTGAAAAGCATATTCAGAATCCTACAGATCAACAAATTTACGATCTTGGAAAAGCTTGGATTGAAGAAAAGTATGGTAACTTATTCGTAATGTATGAAAAGATTACTGCAGATGATCCTTACAAAACTCCAATGAAGATTTATCCTGCCGTTCACTACACAATGGGTGGTGTTTGGGTTGATTATAACTTACAATCTACAATTCCTGGATGTTTCGTAATTGGTGAAGCCAACTTCTCAGATCACGGAGCAAACAGATTGGGAGCTTCCGCATTGATGCAAGGTTTGGCAGACGGATATTTCGTGCTTCCATACACAATTGCAGATTATCTTTCTGCAGACATCAGAACAGGTGCCATTCCTACGAATACTGCTGAATTTGATGAGGCTGAAAAAGAAATTAGAGACAAAGTAAACTTCTTTGTAAATAATAAGGGAACACATTCAGTAGATTATTTCCACAAAAGATTAGGACACATCATGTGGAATAAGGTTGGGATGGGAAGAACTCCTGAAGGTTTAAGAGAGGCGATTGCAGAAATTGATCAAGTGAAAAAAGATTTCTGGAAGGATGTAAAAGTAATGGGAGAAACTGAAGGGATGAACACCGAGCTTGAAAAAGCGTTCAGAGTTGCAGATTTTATCGAATTAGGACAGTTAATGGCGATCGATGCATTACACAGAAACGAATCTTGTGGCGGGCATTTCAGAGAAGATCATTCTACTCCTGAAGGTGAAGCAGAAAGAGATGACGTTAACTTCAAATATGTAGGAGCTTGGGAATATCAGGGTGATGATATTAAGCAAGAAGTTCTGCATAAAGAAGATCTTATCTATGAGAACATCGAAGTTAAAGCGAGAAGTTACAAATAATCTCCAACCTATAAATATAAAATTATGAGTGCAAAAAAAGGCCTTCATCTTACGCTGAAAATTTGGAGACAAAAAAATACAAAAACTAAAGGTCAGTTTGAGACCTACAAAATATCAGATGTTTCTACAGATTCTTCTTTCTTAGAAATGTTAGACATTCTGAACGAAAACTTAATCAACGAAGGAAAAGAACCTATCGCTTTTGACCACGACTGTCGTGAAGGAATCTGCGGTATGTGCTCTCTTTACATCAACGGTAGAGCTCACGGTCCGGATACCGGAATTACAACGTGCCAGCTTCACATGAGAATGTTCAAAGACGGTGAAACAATCGTTATTGAACCTTGGAGAAGTGCTGCGTTCCCTGTTATTAAAGATTTAATGGTAGACAGAAGCGCATTCGACAGAGTAATGGCTGCAGGTGGATTTATTTCGGTAAACACTTCAGGAAATACTTTGGATGCGAATGCAATTCCAATTCCTAAAGAAGATGCAGACAAAGCAATGGATGCTGCAGCTTGTATCGGTTGTGGAGCTTGTGTGGCGACTTGTAAAAATGGTTCTGCAATGTTATTCGTTGGAGCTAAAGTTTCTCAATACGCACTTTTACCTCAAGGTAGAGTAGAAGCAAAACGTAGAGTTCTGAACATGGTGAAAGCTATGGATGAGGAAGGTTTTGGTAACTGTTCAAACACTGGAGCTTGTGAAGTAGAGTGTCCTAAAGGTATTTCTCTTGAGAATATTGCAAGAATGAACAGAGAGTACATGGCTGCTATGGCAGACAGAGGTTAATCTGTTTTAAAAATATATTTAAAATTTCGTCTTCTTCAATGAAGGCGAAATTTTTAGTTAAATCTTTCATAAAATCAATTATTAGATAGCAGTAAGTTTATCGAAAAACTTACTTTTGCTAAATTATTTAAAATCAAAAATGAAAAAATATCTTTTGTTATTTGTCATTGCAATATTTGCAATGTCTTGTTCAAAAAAAGTTGAAGTAAAAGGAAAAATCGCAGGAAGCTCTCCATTAGAAAGAGTAGAATTTGTAGAGGCTTCTGGTGTTGCTACTTTGCCATTAATCAACATGGGCTTAGACAAAGACGGAAATTTCGCAGGAACTTTTGAAGCTCCCAAAAACGGAATGTACGTGATCAACTATGCAGGAAAGCAAAACTTAATCTTCCTTAAAGGCGGACAAACAGTGAACATCTCCGGAAGTGCAGCTACTTTCCCTAATGAGTATGTCGTAACAGGCGATGCTAAAAATGATAATGACTTTTACCAGGCAAGTCAGAAATTTCTTTCTACTTACGGTCAGGGATTAAATATTCAGGAATTATTAGCTGGTGATGAAGCAAAGTACGTAAAGGCTATGCAGAAAATCGAAGCTGATATCAACAAAAATATCGAAGAGAACGTAAAGAAATTCAACCCTGGTAAAGAAGTGGTTGAATGGAAAAAAACTGATGCGAAGGTGGCTATTCTTAATTTATTGGTAAATTATGAAATGACTAAAAAGCAAATGTCTGGAAATCCTTCTTTCAAAATGGGGAAAGTATTTACAGATTATGAAAATAAATTAAAAGAGAACAGTGACGAAATGGTGAAAACAAGCCCTTTCTACAGACAATATCTTTTAACTAAAATGAGCCCTGGTTTCCAAAAATTTGCTGAAGCAAAAAGTAAAGGAAAGACAGATATTACAACGACAGAATTATTTAATGATTATTTGAAGTCTCAGAAAGAAGTTTCTCAGGTTACAAAAGATTATTTGTTGGCATTCGTAATGGCACAGTCTGATATTCACCCACAAACTCCTGCAGCTACGACTGATAAAATCAAAAAAATCATCGAAGAAGATATTAAAGATGCTGGTGTAAAAGCAGATGTTAAAAAAATGCAGTTTACCATCAACGGATTCAAAATCGGTGATGATGCTCCGGAAGCTTCATTAGTAAAAGCAGACGGTTCAGCTTACAAATTGAGCGAGAACAAAGGGAAGCCTTATGTATTAGTTTTCTATGCATCATGGAATCCTTACATTGCAGAAGGTACAATCCCGGTATTGAAAGAAGTAGTGAATTTCTATAAATCTAAAATGAATTTCGTTTTCGTAAATGTTGATGATACAAAAGAACAGTTTACAAAAACAAGCAATGCAATGATGAAAGGAATTCAGGGAACGAATGTTTATGCTGAAGGTGGTCTTAATTCTGACATCGCTAAAAAATACGGAGTTTACGGATTTAAATTGCCAAACTTCATCGTAGTAGATAAAAACGGTAAAATCGCAAGCAGATCTTTTGTTAACTTAGGTGATCAGGATTTGATTACGATCTTAGATAAAGAAACAGGTCTTTCTGCACCAAAGGTTGCTCCTCAACAGCAGATGATGCCTCAAATGAATATGGATCCGTCAGCTCAGCCTGCTCCTCCAGTTCAGGAAGCTCCTCAGCAACCGGCTCAGACAAAATAATAAAACTTACACAATAGAAAAAAACCTTGTCTTCGGATAAGGTTTTTTTTTATTGTATTTTTGCAAAGCAAAAATAAAAAGCTAATCGGTCAATAGCTCAAACATTTAAAGCTAAATTTAAAACTTTGAATGAAAAGCTAATCGTGAAAGCTGCTTACTAAGCCTTTATATAGAAAAAATAGAAAATTTACGGGGATAGAAATAGAAAGCTAGATCCGTAGCGATAGAAATTGATATGAGAAAGAAGAAAGATGTAATTCTTGAAAATATAAAATTGTTTGCCGCAGGCGCAAAAGGTGTTGCCATAGGAAAAACTGAAGAAGGGAAGACTGTATTGGTTTCCGGAGCAATTCCCGGCGATGTGGTGAATGCAAGAGTGAAAAAGTCAAAATCAAAATATTTTGAGGCTGAAGTAAAAGAAATTGTTGAGAAATCACCATTCAGAGTTGAGCCAAAATGTATTCATTTCGGAACTTGTGGAGGCTGCAAATGGCAGAATATGAGCTACGAAAAGCAGCTTGACTTTAAACAAGAAGAAGTTTACAACAACATCAAAAGAATCGGTGGAATTGATGATTTCGAAACCGTTCCTATTTTAGGTGCAGAAGAGCAATATTTCTACAGAAATAAGATGGAATTTTCTTTCTCTAATGCAAGATGGCTGACTCAGTACGAGATCAGTTCTGAAGAAAACTACGGAAGCAGAGATGCCCTTGGTTTCCATATTCCTGGAATGTGGAGCAAGATTTTAGATCTAAAAGAATGCTGGTTGCAGGAAGATCCGTCTAATGCGATTCGTTTGGCCGTAAGAAATTTCGGAATTGAGAACGGATTAGACTTTTTCGATGTTAGAGAGCAGAAAGGTTTTCTAAGAACCTTGATGATGAGACAAAACTCAAAAGGGGAATGGATGGTCTTATTCCAATTGTACAGAGAAGAAAAAGCGAACCGTACAAAACTTTTCGATTATTTATTAGAACAATTCCCACAGATCAAAACTTTGGTTTATGCTATTAATCCCAAACAGAATGATTCTATCTACGATTTAAATGTAGAAATTTATTTTGGTGAAGGATTTTTAATGGAAGAAATGGATGGTCTGAAATTCAAAATTGGTCCGAAATCTTTCTTTCAAACCAATTACAAACAGGCTTTAGAATTATACAGAAAAACACTTGAATTTGCTGACTTAAAAGGTGATGAAGTGGTTTACGATTTATATACAGGAACTGGTACAATTGCACAATACGTTGCCAGAAATGCAAAACATGTGATTGGAATCGAATCGGTACAGGAAGCTATCGACGCAGCCATCGAACATGCCGAATTGAATGGTTTGACGAACACAACTTTCTACTGTGGAGATATGAAAAATGTCTTCAATGACGAGTTTTTAGAAAATCACCCGAAAGCAGATGTGTTAATCACAGATCCTCCAAGAGACGGAATGCACCAAAAAGTGGTTGAACAAATCCTAAAGTTAGCTCCTGAAAAAGTGGTTTATGTAAGCTGTAATTCGGCAACTCAGGCGAGAGATTTAGCTTTAATGAAAGAACATTATACTTTAGTAAAAATTTTGCCGGTAGATATGTTCCCACAGACGCATCATGTTGAGAACATTGCATTGTTGGTTAAGAAATAATTATTTTTAAATTTGAATAGACAAATCAGATATTGATATGATAAAAAACTGTAAAACATTCTTCTTATTAGCAGCTTTGGTATTTTGCCAGCAAAATTTATTTTCTCAGGAAAAACCTAAAGATTCTGCAGCTGTCGCAAAAACCGATACGGCTAAAGTAAAAAAAGACGATAAAAAGAAAAGCCTGATTAAACCATTTAAAGAAATCATTACCGATAAAGCGGTTTCTGATCAGGGAGTTTTTACAGTTCATAAAGTTGACGATAAATATTACTTCGAAATCCCGGATTCGATGCTGAAGAAGGAATTTCTCTTGGTGACAAGACTGACAAAAGCTGCCGCTGGAATGCGTTCCGGAACTTCCGGTTATGCTGGAGATCAGATTGGTCAGCAAGTCATTGCTTTTGAAAAAGGACCAAAAGATAAAATCTTGTTACGTTCAATTTCTCATGTCGATTATGCGAAGGATTCTACGTCGCAGATGTATAATTCGGTGACGAGAAATAATGTGCAGTCTATCATTAAATCTTTTGATGTAAAAGCGTATGGTGTCAAGAAAAATTCGTCTGTCATTGAAGTTACAGATGTTTTAAATTCTGATAATGAACTGACTTCTTTTTCGGTTTGGTCTAAAGATTCTTACAGAGTTGGCGTTTTTCAGAAAGACATGTCATTTGTAAATTTTGTTAAATCTTTCCCGACCAATATTGAAATTAATACTACAAAAACTTTCGCAAGAACTCTGGGAGCACCTGTAACTCCAGCAATTCCGGGAAGACCTACACCGAAGATCAGCGGAAATTATACTGTTGAAATTAATTCTTCATTTGTACTTCTTCCGGAAAACAAAATGCAGGCAAGATATTTTGACCCAAGAGTAGGGTATTTTACAGTTGGTTACACAGATTTCGATCTTGATCCTCAAGGTGTAAAAAAGATTTCTCTGGTTAAAAGATGGCGTTTGGAACCAAAACCACAGGATGTAGATAAATATAATAAAGGAGAATTGGTAGAGCCATCAAAACCGATTGTATTCTACATCGATCCTGCAACTCCGAAAAAATGGGTTCCTTATTTAATACAGGGAGTCAATGATTGGCAGAAAGCTTTCGAAAAAGCAGGATTCAAAAATGCTATTGTAGCAAAAGTTCCGGATCCGAAAATAGATACAGAATGGAGTCTTGAAGATGCTAGATTTTCAGCGATTGTTTATAAACCTTCCGATGTGCCAAATGCTTCAGGACCTTCAATTGCCGATCCGAGAACGGGAGAGATTTTAGAAAGTCACATTAACTGGTATCATAATGTTATGTTGTTGTTGAGAAATTGGTATTTCGTACAGGCATCACCAAATGATCCAAGAGCAAGAAAAATGGAGTTTGATGAAAAACTAATGGGAGAATTGATTCGTTTTGTTTCTTCTCACGAAGTTGGTCACACGTTAGGTTTGAGACATAACTATGGTTCAAGCTCAACTGTTCCTGTTGAAAAGTTAAGAGATAAAAAATGGTTGGAAAAGAACGGTCACACGCCTTCGATTATGGATTATGCAAGATTTAATTATGTTGCACAACCTGAAGATAATATCGGTGATGCAGGAATTTTCCCAAGAATCGGAGATTACGATGATTGGGCAATCGAGTGGGGGTACAAAAGATTCAACCAGTTTAAAACTCCAGATGCAGAAAAAGAATTTCTGAATCAGTGGGTAATTAAAAACCTCAAAAACGAAAGATTGTGGTTCGGAACAGAAACAAATCCTTTTGATCCAAGATCACAAAGTGAACAAGTTGGTGACAATGCAATGATTGCAAGCACTTACGGAATTAAAAACCTTCAGAGAATTGTTGATAATTTAGAAAACTGGACTAAAACTCCAAACGAAGATTATGCAAACCTTGATATGATGTATGATCAGGTGACGAGCCAATTCAGAAGATATTTAGGTCACGTTTCAAAATATATTGGCGGACAAATGGAAACTCCAAAAACTGCAGAACAATCTGGAGCAGTGTATGAAGTTGTTGCTAAAAAAGATCAGAAAGAAGCTATGAAATTTTTAGATCAAAACATTTTCACTACACCACAATGGCTGATAAAAAAAGATATTTTTGAGAAAACAGGTAAAACTCCTGTGAAAACGATTGAAGAAATTCAGAATGGTGTTTTGGGACGAATTTTAAACCCGATGGTTCTTCAGAATATGTATCAAATGGAAGCTGTTGAATCTAATACCTATTCTGTGATTGAATTGCTTTCAGATTTAAATACCTCGATTCTTAAAAATGAGACGGCAGATATTTACAAAAGAAATCTTCAGAGAAATTATATCGATTCATTAATAAAACTCGTTGATAATAGAGCTTCAGACAAATCAGATGTTTCTGCATTGGTAAGAGGAAATTTAAATACTATTAAAAAAGAACTTTCTGCAAAATCAAGTTCAGATCTGGTGAATAAATACCATTACGAAGATTTGGTTTTCCGTATTGAAAAGGCTTTAGATCCAAAATAATTTAAAATGAAAAGATTACTGTCATTCCTTATATTATCTGTCATCATGATCTCCTGTGGTGGAGATGACGACATCTGCGAAAGCGGTGAAGGTACGCCAAGAATGAAAATCATGTTTAAAAATGCCGATAAAATCACAACTTTAGATTCTCTGAAAGTCTATGTAGATTACGGAGTAAGAACAGTGGATTTGGGATGGAGCAGAAATACAGATTCTATTTTAGTTCCTCTTCGTGTTGACGATTCTCCATTCACCGATTTGTATGTAAAAAGGACTAAAAAAGGTGATTCATCAAAAGTACGTGTGAGTTACACGACAAAATCAATTTACGTTTCACCTGGCTGTGGAGCTAAATTGAATTACGAAAATTTAAGCGGACAATTATTAAAAGTAAACCCTGTCATCAAAATAGAATCCGGACAAAACTTTATTGAAAATGAAGACAAAACTAATCTTTACCTCGTTTTTTAGTCTGTTGGGACTGCTTTTTTCTGCGCAGGAAAAAAAGGAAGCCGAAAAAGAAAAATGGAAATACGAACCCAACTTCATGGTTGGGGTAGATGTTCTGAACACCGGAGTTTCATTTTTTTCAGACAGACAATTGTTTCAGGGATTTATTTCATCAAAAATAAAAGGGAATATTCATGCAATCATAGAAGCTGGTTTCGAGAAAAATATCTATCAGAAAAATGGCTATGATGCCACAGCTAATGGGCCGTTTGCAAAAATAGGTGCATTTTATATGTTGGCCAGAGATCCTGAAAATGAATTCAACGGTTTCTATGGCGGTGCAAAAATAGGTGGCTCATTTTATACGCAGGAATATTTTGCAATTCCTATTCGTGGTTTTGGAGGAAGCAGTTCTTCCGTTTCACTGCCTGCATCTTCTCAATCATCTTTCTGGCTAGAAGGAACAATAGGTGGAAGAGTTCAGTTATTTACCTCAAATTTTTTCATCGATGTTAATATGCAACCAAGATATCTGATGGTCACTTCCAAACAAGACGAAGTTGTCCCGATGATTGTTCCCGGCTTTGGCAGAAGCTCTTCTAAATTTAATATGGGTTTTGCTTGGAGTATTGCGTATAAGTTTTAGATAAATTACATATTTTGATGAATTCTTATATTGTTTCATTCTCATATAAATCATTCGTTAAAAAATATTTTTAGGGTAATTTATTACGTTTATAAAGGTGTTATTCGATAAGTAATTTTTGTTGAATATAATTGCCGATTAGAGTTTTAACATAGTTACCGACGTATGTGTATATATTTAATAATGTAAAAGCAGTATATTTGAGAATTAAAAATAATTCAATTATATGAAAAAACTCATTACTGCTTTATTTTGTGGTTTAATAGGAGGTTCTGCTTTTGGGCAGTGGACTCCCACAAAGGCACGTGGTTCAGAGACGGAATTTTCTCTAGTTCAGCATTATAAACTAGATTTAGCCAAAATTCAATCTCAGTTAAAAAATGCTCAAGAATCAGGTTCCAATGCGAAACCGGTTGAGATATCTTTACCGACTTTAAGAGGTAAGATTGAAAAATTTGCTATTTATAGCTTCCCAGTATTGGCAAAAGAATTAGCTGATCAATATCAATTAGGATCTTATGTTGGGGTAGGTATTGATGATCCTTCAAAATTCGTAAGATTTTCTGTAGCACCTAATGATTTTCAGTCAATGATTATCAAAGACGGGAAATACGAATTTATTGATGCTCAAGATGCTGCTAAAACTATTTATGCAGTGCATCCGAAATCTCAAAACCCAAATGGAAAAAGTTTTAGCTGTAGTACTTCTGAAGATCCTGCTTCTGTTAGCCAGCTAGATGCTATAAAAATTTCTGGTCAGTCATTTACTAATCAATCTTCAAATTTTGCTAAAAGTTCTGATAAAAAATACAGAACATTAAGATTGGCAATTTCAGCTACTGGTGAATATACTGCTTTTCATGGTGGTACTTATGCTACGGCATGGGCTGCTATAAATGCTACAATGACTAGGGTAAACGGTGTTTTTGAAAAAGATTTAGCATTACACCTAAATGTTCAAAACTTTCCAGCAATTGTATATCTTAATGCTGCAACTGATCCTTATACTAATAATCTTAATTACCAGCTTCAACAGGTCTTGTCATCAAATGTTGTGGGGAGCGCTAACTATGATATAGGTCACGTATTTAATGCGGCCGGAAATAATGGTAATGCAGGATGTATTGGGTGTGTTTGTATTGCGCCAACTTCTACAGATCCTGCTTTAGATGAATCTTATGGAAAAGGTTCAGCATTTACACAAAGTACAAGCCCTGTAGGAGATACTTTTGATATTGATTTTGTTGCTCACGAAATGGGACATCAATTGGGAGCTAATCATACATATGCTCATGTAATTGAAGGTTCTGGCGTTAATATGGAGCCGGGTTCCGGATCTACTATAATGGGATATGCCGGAATTACTAATGCTAACGTACAAATGAACTCCGACCCATATTTCCATGTGGCAAGTATTGTACAGATTCAGAATAATATGCTTAGTAAGACGTGTGACGTAGAAACAGTTACTGCTAATAATCCTCCTGTAATAGTAGCTCCTCCTGCCTACAGTATCCCAAAAGGTACTGCTTTTGTACTTACTGCTTCGGCTACAGATCCTGAAAATGACCCATTAACTTATACATGGGAAGAATTTGATGATGCGGGCGCTATTGTTAATAATCAAATTACTGGAGGTCCCATTGTTGCTTCCAATTTAGGAAATACAACGTATGGTGCTTCATTTAGGTCTTTTTCTCCAACTACAAGTCCAACACGTTATTTCCCTAAACTGTCATCGGTTTTAAATGGAGTATTAAATAACTCAACTAATCAGTGGGAATCTGTTTCGAATGTTGCGAGATTATCGCGATTTGCTGTAACTGTAAGAGATAATAGCCCGGCAGGTTTAGGTACTCAGCAGCAAACACAATCTGCATTACAGATAATTAACGTTGGCAATGATGGTCCTTTTAAAGTTAATGACCAATTTCAATATGCATATACAAATTCATCAACTCCAATTCTTTGGGATGTAGTAAATACTGCTGCTGCACCATATAATGCAGCTAATGTTAAAATAGATTATACAGTTGATAATGGTACTACTTGGGCTGTATTAGTTGCTTCAACGGCAAATGACGGTACAGAAAGTATTACATTTCCTGTTGCACTCAATAATCAAAATATTAAACTAAGGATTTCTGCAATAAATAATGTCTTTTATGCTGTGAAATCTATATTTGTGACAACGAGTGTTGCATGTGGTGCACCTATAGGTGGAATTAATATTACCAATATTACTGCAAATTCCGCTACTGCTAGTTGGGCTCCTGTAAGCGGGGCAGCCTCATATGTTATCAGGTATAAGAAAACTACTGATGCTACTTGGCAACAAACTACATCTGCTACAAATAGTGTTAACCTTACAGGTCTATTAGCAAGTTCAGTTTTTGAGGTACAAGTTGCTTCGGTGTGTGGTACTCAATCTCCATTCTCTGTGAGTACAAATTTTACAACTCCAGCAACTACGTATTGTACAATTGCAGCTAATAACGAAACACAGTATGAATATATTTCTAATGTAACTCTATCTAAAAATGGTACTCCATTGTTTTCCAATACATCAGGAGCATCTAATTATACAGATTACACAGCAAATATGGCACTTCAGCCTAATCTTGCAATAAATAATTCTTACGGATTATCAATCACGGTAACTGATCCTGATTATGATGCGGCTGTAGTATTTATTGATTTTAATAAAAATGGTGTTTTTGAAAACTCTGAGAGAGTTCTAAACTATCCTGTAGCAGTTCCTACAGCACCAATTACTGGCACCTTCACAGTACCTGCAAATGCAGTATTAGATCAGCCACTCAGAATGAGAGTGATATTGGCATACCTAGGATTATCTAATGCAGGAAACCCTATAGTTTCTACTTATGCTGGTTGTGGAATATTTAATTATGGTGAGGCAGAAGATTACAATGTTGTTGTGAGTAGTGCGTTAGGAACAAATGATTTAAACTTTATAAACAATGGTATTCAGATTTACCCTAACCCGGTAAGTGATATCCTAAATGTTACTAAAGTTTCTGATAAGGCAACTTATAAAATATATAGTGCTGCAGGTCAGCTTGTAGGTAATGGAAATATTAATGCTGGAAAAATTAATGTATCTTCATTAATCAAGGGAGCTTATGTGATATCTATTGAAGATAAAGGAAAAGAAAGTTTCAATTCTAAATTCATCAAGAAATAATAAAGCATCTTATAACTTAATAAATCCTCAGGTTTTCCTGGGGATTTTTTTTATTATGTAATCATATGTTAAATTTAAATGCAGTTGTGATAAAAAAAAGTGTTAAACATATCAACGAATAATAAAAAATGATTAGATTTGTATCTAATATAAAATTATTGTGTCTATGGAGCAAAAGTCTACTTTTTTCATGTTTTCTCGATTTACAGAACATTTAATTCTTAAAACGAGGAGTCTTTACAAAACAATTACATCACTACACTAACTAATTTACTTATGTATAATTTTTTGTGTTCTAATCTATTTAAATTTTTAATAAGATGAAGAAAATTTCTATTTTTTTAGTACTTCTTCTTGGTTTGATGAGTTTAGGCTTTGTATCCAAAGCTTATGCTCAGGCAACGTTGCCTTATAACCAAGATTTTACTGCAGCAAATGACTTTACATTTGTTAACGGAACTCTGCCTAACAAATGGGTTTACGGAACTGCTGCAGGTAATACAGGAGGTTCAATTTATGTGTCCAATGATAATGGTGCGACTAATAATTATACGAACACTGTTACAAGTACTACTTTTGCTTACCGAGAATTTACTATTCCAGCGGGAACAACAATAGCTACTTTAGCTTTTGATTGGAGAGCCTACGGAAATGATTCTACGTGGGACAGAATGAGAGTATACCTAGCACCCTCTACATTTACACCAACTGCAGGTACAGAAATGGCACCTTCAGCTACAATTTTTCAGTTAGGAGCTGATTTTGAAATGCAAACTGCATGGCAAACTTACACTAATACCAATGTGAACCTTACTTCCTTTGCGGGTAGTACGGTGAAGTTAATTTTTCAATGGAAAAATGACGGTATAATTGGTACAAGTCCGGCAGCAGCTGTTGATAATATCAACTTCTTGATCCCAACATGTGTTGTGCCTTCAAACGTAGCTGTAAACGGTGTAGGACAGGATGGAGCTGTTTTAAGCTGGAATTCACCAACTCCAACTCCGGGGAATGGTTTTGCTTACTATTTAACAACAACCAATACACCTCCTAATGCTGGAACACCTCCTACTGCAACAACGACAGGAACATCAGTAAACTTAGCTACAACTTTGACGCCAAATACAACATATTATTGGTGGGTTAAATCAGTATGCTCACCCACTGATAGTAGTCTTTGGGTAGCGGGACCTACGTTTACGACAACTCAGATCCCGGCTATTTTACCATATACTCAACCATTTACTGGACCAAACGATTTTGGTTTTGTTAATGGTACTCAGAATAATAAGTGGCATTATGGTACTGCTGCCGGAAACCCAGCAAATGCTATTTACATTTCGAATGATAACGGGGTTTCAAATACTTACTCTACAAGTACTTCTACAACGAATGTTTCACATGCATATAGAGACTTCGCTATACCAGCAGGTACTCCTGCTACTTCGCCAGCTATTCTTTCATTTGATTGGAAAGCAGTTGGAGAAGGAACAACCACACAATGGGATTATTTTAGAGTATGGATAGTACCATCATCATTTACACCAACTGCGGGTACACAGATTACTGCTGGAGCTAATAGAGTTCAGCTTGGACAGTTTAATCAGCAAAGTACTTGGCAAAACTATCTTAATGCAGCTGTAAATTTAGCACCGTATGCCGGATCATCAATGCGTTTAGTGTTTGAATGGAGAAACGATACAGGTGGAGGAACACAGACTCCTGCTGCAATTGATAATATTAATCTTCAAATTCCTACTTGTAAAGTTCCTACAGCTTTAACTTTAACAAGTGTGGTTGCAAATGGGGCAACAATCAGCTGGACGGCTACAGTTCCTGCACCAGGGATAGGATATGCTTACTATGTAAGTACAACCAATACACCTCCGACTAATGCTACTGTACCTACGGGAACTACAACAGGAACCTCAGTTAACTTGGCGCCAACTTTGGTACCAAATACAACTTATTATTGGTGGGTTAAGTCCGTTTGTTCTGCAACAGATAGTAGTTTATGGATGACAGGTCCTACATTTACAACTACCCAAATACCAGGAACATTACCATACACTCAAAACTTTACAGGACCAAATGATTTTGGATTTGTAAACGGTAATCAGGAAAACAAATGGTATTATGGAGCCGCAGCGGGTAACCCTGCAAACGCTATTTATATTTCAAATGATAATGGTGTTACGAATATTTACTCAACAAGTACTACTACAACGAATGTATCACATGCATATAGAGATTTAGCTGTTCCGGCTGGAACTACTGCTGCTTCACCTGCCATTCTTACTTTCGATTGGAGAGCTTTTGGAGAAGGAACTACATGGGATTATTTAAGAGTTTGGCTAGTACCTGCATCTTTTCAACCAGTAGCAGGAACACAAATTACGGCTGGTACAGGAAGAGTACAGATTGGTCAGTTTAATCAGCAAGCTACATGGCAGAATTATATCAATACAAATGTAAACTTAACTGCTTACGCAGGAGCTACGATGCGTTTGGTATTTGAATGGAGAAATGACACAGGCGGAGGAACTCAACCTCCTGCTGCCGTTGATAATATTAATTTATTAATTCCGACATGTAAAGTACCTACAGCTTTAGCTGTGGCTGGAGTTGTATCCAACGGTGCAACAATCAGCTGGACGGGTACAACACCTGTGCCAGCGCAAGGTTATGCATATTACATAAGCACAACCAATACGCCACCTACCCAGGCAACTGCTCCTACTGGTACTACAACTGCTACAACTGTTAATTTAGCACCAACGTTGGTGCCAAATACAACTTATTATTGGTGGGTTAAAGCAAGATGTTCTGCTACAGATCATAGCCTTTGGATTCCAGGTCCATCATTCTCAACTACACAGATACCGGCTAATTTACCATATATTCAACCTTTTACAGGTCCTAATGATTTCGGTTTTATTAACGGAGCTCAGGTAAACAGATGGCATTATGGTTCAGCTACAGGTAATGCGGCTAACTCTATTTATATCTCTAATGATAATGGAGTAACGAATGCTTACAATACAAGTACGTCGGCTACTGTTGTTTCACATGCATACAGAGATATTGCTATTCCGGCAGGGACTACTATTGCATCATTCTCTTTTGATTGGAAAGCTCAAGGTGAAAGTTCATTTGATTATTTGAGAGTATGGTTAGTGCCATCAAGTTTAATGCCTGTGGCTGGAACTCAGATTACAGCTGGTACAAATAGAGTTCAAATTGGTCAGTACAATCAGCAAGGTACAACTTGGCAAACTTATTCAAATGCTAACTTAAACTTAGCAGCATATGCAGGTCAAGTGATGCGTTTGGTATTTGAGTGGAGAAATGATACTGGCGGAGGAACACAACCTCCTGCAGCTGTTGATAATATTAATATTAAAGTTTGTAGCAATGTTACACCTGTTGTTACGGTAACAGCAGCTTCAATTACTCATAATTCAGCTACAATTACTTGGCCGCAAGATACAGGTGGTGCAGACTATGTTATAAGATACAGACCAGTAGGAACTACACAATGGTTACCAACTGCAGGTCCTATAAACGTGCCGGCGATTCCGGGAGTTACACAATCTTATACTTTTGCTAGTACCTTATCTCCTGTAACTCTTTACGAAGTAGAAGTTGCAGCGGTTTGTAATGGTAATATAGGTTTGTATTCACATAATGAGTTTACAACTAAATGTGACCCTACACCTCCAAATGTAGTAATTTCTAACGTTACTGCTACATCAGCTTTAGTAACATGGAATCCGCTTGTTTTAGCAGCTTCTTATGAATTAAGATGGAGAGTTGTTGGTACTCCTGGTTGGTTCACTCCTACAGGGGGAACACCTCAACCACCATTAAATAGCTATACACTTCCAAATTTAACTTCATTCACAACTTATGAAGTACAAGTTAGAAGCAAATGTAATGCAGCAACTATTGAAAACCCATGGTCAAACCCTCAGGTATTTACTACGGTAAGAGTTTGCGAAATACCTCCTCCAGGATTGACAATTACTACATTAACACCAACAAGTGCTGAAGTAGTATGGGATGCCTTTACAGGTGCTGGAGCTACAGGAAGTTATATCTTAAAATACAGAAAAGTAGGAATTCCAAGTTGGACGACTATTAATGTTAATACAAATACTTACACATTAACTGGATTATTAGAATTAACTAAATATGAAATGCAGGTAGCAAATGTTTGTAGTGGAACGCCGGGTAACTTTACTCCGCCTTACTACTTTACAACACCGACTGTAGTGTATTGTCAGATGACTGCTACTACACCATCAGAATACTTTATTAATAAAGTTACTGTTAAGCCGACAGGTAAACCAGAAATGGTTAATGAAGATCTTACTGGAGGTACTTATTCTGACTTTACTGCAATTCCTGCGAAGTATATTGAATTAATTCAAGGATCAACAGGTAATCAGATTACAGTTGACAAAACTGTAGGTACTTCTCCAACAGGTGTAGCAGTTTGGATTGACTTCAACAGAAACGGATCTTTCGATTTAAATGAAAGAATCATGGCTGATGGACCAAACATTAACCCTTCAGTATCTGCAACATTCAGTGTACCAGCTGATGCATTTGTAAGTATGACAGATTACAAATATGTAAGAATGAGAGTAGCAATGTCGAAAGATGGAATTCCGGTAAACTGCTTGAACTTCCAAAATGGTGAAGTTGAAGATTATACGGTAAGAATCTCTAAACCAGGCGTTGCAAATGCTCTTAACCAAACGGATATTTTAATTTATCCGAATCCGGTAAGCACAGTTTTAAATGTGAAAAATATCAGCAAAAAAGCGAATTATAAAATTTACAGTGCTGCAGGACAAGTAGTATCAAGCGGATTAATCTTAAACAATAAGATTGATGTAAGCAAATTGATCAACGGAGTTTATGTTATCGACATAGAAGACGCTCAAGGTACTGCTCAGAAGAAATTTATTAAAGAATAATTAAATAATAATTTCTAAATACAGAATAAGCTCTCAGCAATGAGAGCTTATTTTTTTTGATAAACTATAGATAATAGGCATAAAAAAACCGCTGATAATTCAACGGTTTTTATTCTTAATGCGTTACTTCTAATTATTCAATTTCAAAAATAATTCTTTCAGTCTGCTCCTTTAGATCATCCAAATTAGTGTTGTTGTAAATAACGTAATCAGCTAATTTTATCTTGTCCTTTTCAGGCATTTGATTATTCATTACGGTTTCCACTTCACGGTAAGTTTTGGAGTCTCTATCCATCACTCTTTTAAGTCTGATATTGTCTTCTGCGGTTACCAATAGTGATTTATAACATTGAAGATTAAGCTTTAATTCAAACAACAATGCGGTTTCTTTAAAAACCAGATATTTGGTCTGTTTGCGTACCCATTCTTCAAAATCTAAACGTACTGCGGGATGAATAATTCCATTCAACTGAAGTAACAACTCTTCATCATTAAAAACTTTACCGGCTACGTATTTCCTATTGTAAATGCCATTTTCATCATAAGAATCTGTGCCTAGAAGTTCTTTGATTTTATTCTTTACACCTTCATTGTCATTTACAATGGTCTTAGCTCTGTCATCAGAATAATAAACCGGAAAACCACAGTCTTCGATGTACTGAGCAACCGTTGTTTTACCGGAGCCGATTCCACCAGTAAGACCTATTATTTTCGAGGCAGAATCAGGCTCTGCTTTTTGAGTTTCTGCAAGTAATTCTTCCATAGTTAATAACCAAAAACTTCATTAAAACTAAAGGTCTCATCTAAACGCACTCCTTTTTCAGTCATTTTAAGGCTGGCCAATTCGTTATGAGCATCATGCTCGAAGAAAAGTAAATAATCATTATCTACACATTGCTTCAAAAATTTGGCTTTTTCTTCAATGGTCAATAATGGTCTTGTATCATAACCCATCACATAAACTTGCGGAATATGTCCTGCGGTAGGAATTAAATCGGCTGCAAAAACAATTGTTTTTTCCTGGTATTGAATCACTGGGAGCATTTGTTTTTCGGTATGACCATCCACAAAAATAACATCCATTTTAAGGTCAGGTGAGAAGCCGTAGTTTCCATTAACTGGAAGTGGTAAAAATCCCAGCTGCCCGCTTTCCTGAATCGGCAAAATGTTCTCCTTTAAAAAGCTTGCCTTTTCTCTTGCGTTTGGCTCCGTTGCCCATTGCCAATGATTTTCATTCGTCCAGAACTGAGCATTTTTAAATGCGGGTCTGTAGCCGGTTTTATCATCATTCCATTCGATGGCACCACCGCAATGGTCGAAATGAAGGTGTGTTAAAAAAACATCAGTGATGTCTTCTTTTACAAAACCGTATTTCTTTAAATTTTTATCTAAACTATCGTCACCCCAAAGAGAATAATGGCCGAAGAATTTGTCATCTTGCTTGTTTCCGAGACCGCAGTCTATCAGAATCAGTTTTTTGCCGTCTTCAATGAGTAAAGAACGAGTCCCCAATTCAATTAAATTTCTTTCGTCTGCCGGATTGGTTTTTTCCCACAGACTTTTCGGGACGACTCCAAACATGGCTCCGCCGTCGAGCTTAAATTTTCCGCATTGGATAGGATATAGTTTCATATTGTTTTGTTATTTAATTTATTTTGATTTTATTCTTTGATGAAATAATTAAAGCGAAATATTTATCTGCGATGATTTATTTTATCAAATGAATTTTCACTTATTAATACTTTTGGAGTAAACACTAAATCGTAAGTTTATATGTATTTATGAATTCAATTGCTTCCCTCATGTTTTCAGGGATTTTCGCATAATTTTTAGTATCATCATCATATATGTGTTCATACCTAAATCCATTTTCAAATAAGAAAAATACAGTTTCCCATTTTTTAACATCATCTTTTTTTGGAGGTCTGAAACGATGTGGGAGTATTCTAATTTCCGATTGACATTTAACACAAAATTTATTCTTAGATTCCCAAGAGGAAATATCTAAACTTAAATTTCTAGCAACTCTACAATTAAAACAAACGAGTTTATGTCCCATTATTTGTAATTAAAATAATTCTCCCGGATTTCTCGGTATCGCAATATTCAAATGTCGATATGCTTTTTCCGTCACTTCACGTCCTCTTGGTGTTCTGATGATAAATCCTTCCTGAATCAAAAATGGTTCATAAACTTCCTCTAAAGTTTCAGGGTTTTCAGCGATAGACGTTGCTAAAGCAGAAATTCCCACAGGTTTCCCTTTGAAATTTTCAATCATCACGCGCATGATTTTATTATCCATTTCATCTAAACCAAACTCGTCTACATTCAAAGAATTCAAAGCGTAAGTCGTAATATTGATTTCAATTTCGCCGTTTCCTTTTATTTCTGCAAAATCACGAACTCTTCTTAACAACGCATTGGCAATTCTTGGTGTACCACGACTTCTTCTTGCAATTTCAATCGCCGCATCTTCATAAATGGTGACACCCAACACACGGGCACTTCTGATAATAATAGTTGAAAGCAATTCAATTGAATAATATTCTAATCTGCTCTGAATCCCGAATCTCGCCAACATCGGTTTTGTCAACATTCCGCTTCTGGTCGTTGCACCAACTAATGTGAAAGGATTTAAGCTAATCTGAACACTTCTTGCATTCGGACCGGTCTCCAGCATGATGTCTATCTTGTAATCTTCCATGGCAGAATAAAGGTATTCTTCTACAATCGGTGAGAGTCTGTGAATTTCATCAATAAAAAGGACATCATTTTCCTCTAAATTGGTTAGTAATCCAGCTAAACTTCCAGGTTTATCCAATACAGGACCCGAAGTAATTTTACAGTTTACTCCCAATTCATTGGCGATAATATTGGATAAAGTTGTTTTTCCTAAACCTGGCGGACCGTGCAGAAGTACGTGATCGAGTGCACCGCCACGATTCTTCGCGGCAGCCACAAAAACTTCAAGATTTTCTAGAGTTTTTCTTTGCCCGGCAAAATCTTTAAAACTCTGCGGACGAATTTTTTCTTCCTGTACGAGTTCGTCATCGGAATAATTTTCCTTATCAGGATGTAAAAAATCTGGCATTAATTCATTTCATTTACCTCAAAGATAACAAATTTAGGTTTAGGCTGAGACTGAGATTAAGGAAAATTTCATGTTGAGTTTAAGGTTTAGTATGAGGTTATAAGTCTGAAGACACGTGATTTAGCAAATTGATATATTTTAAGTAATTTTGAGAGAGAAAATTTAAGCGTTGCGGTTTTGGCCTCAACCTCAAACTTAACCTTAATTTAATGAAATTAATTGGACCTTTCAAGCAGGTGGTTACACTTGCAAATCTTCCTTTAAGAGGAAAACTTTCAGACGAGAAACTTGAAGTCATTGCTGATGGAGGAATTTTAGTTAACGATAACAAAATTCAAAAAGCAGGAAACTTTGAAAATTTAAAATCAGAAAATCAAAATATAGAAATTGAAGCAATTGAAGGTGAACAAATCGTTCTTCCGGCTTTTGTAGATTCTCACACCCATATTTGTTTCGGAGGAAATCGCGCCAATGATTTTGCGATGCGAAATGCAGGGAAAACCTATCTTGAAATTGCCGAAAGCGGCGGAGGAATCTGGAGTTCTGTGCAACATACAAGAAATGCTTCTGCAGAAGAATTATTAAAAACTTTATTAGAAAGAATTGATATTTTAATTTCATTAGGAATCACAACCATTGAAGTGAAAAGCGGATATGGTTTGGATGTAGAAAACGAATTAAAAATGCTTCGAATCATCAAAAAAGCACAAACTCAAACTAAGGCAACATTAGTTCCGACTTGTCTGTCTGCACACCTGAAGCCTAGAGATTTTGAGGGAGACAATAAAGCATATTTAGATTATATTTTAGCTGAAATTTTACCCAAAGTAAAAGAAGAAAACCTTGCTAAAAGAGTTGATATTTTCATTGAAAAATCTGCATTTCAACCTGAAGAAAGTAAAGAGTTTTTGCTTAAAACTAAAGACTTAGGTTTTGAGATTACGGTTCATGCAGACCAATTTACTCCAGGCAGCTCAAGAATTGCTGTCGAAGTTGGAGCTCAATCTGCAGATCATTTAGAGGCGACTATTGATGAAGATATTGACTTTTTAGCTCAATCAAATACTGTAGCAACCGCTTTGCCCGGCGCAAGTTTAGGTTTGGGAGAAAAGTTTACACCAGCAAGAAAATTATTGGATGCTGGCGCAATTTTGGCAATAGCTAGTGACTGGAATCCCGGTTCTGCACCGATGGGGAATTTAATTACTCAGGCATCAATTTTAGCAACGTATGAAAAGCTAACTACCGCTGAAGTTTTGGCGGGAATGACTTTCCGCTCAGCATTTGCGCTTGGTCTGGAAGACAGAGGAAGGTTGGAAAAAGATATGAAAGCAGATTTTATAACCTATAAAACAGATAATTTCCAGAATGTATTGTACAATCAGGGAAGTTTAAAAGCTGAAAGTGTTTTTATTGATGGCATAAAAGTAAAATAAGATGGGAATATTTGATAAAGTTTTCGGAAAGAAAGAAGAAAAGGACGATGCTGAAATTCAAACCTATCAGGATTTCTGGAATTGGTTTTTAACGAAAGAAAAAGAGTTTCATGCGATTGTGAAAAAGCGAACCCATATTGAAACTGATTTTTTTGATTTGATGTCATCTCAACTGCGCAAGATCAATGAAGGTTTTTACTTTCTTGCAGGGATGAGCGACGATGAAACGGTAGAATTGATCATCACTGCAGAAGGAGAAATTAAAAATATAGTTTTTGCAGAAGAAATCATTGCAGCCGCTCCGAAATTAAATCAATGGAAGTTTACGGCGCTAAAACCTGAGATGAATTTAGACAGTGGTATTCGTATGGAAGGTCATGAATTCAATACGGAAAACATTCACTTTTACGCAAATGAAATTGAAGGTTATCCTGACGAGATTGACGTCACTTTTGTGTACGATCATTTTACTGCTGAAAATAAAGATTCTGCCGTAACAGGGGTCTGCATCTTTTTGGATAATTTTTTAGGTGAATTAAATTTTGCAACGCAGATTGATACCTTTAACGTCATTGGAAAAGATGAAGTGAAAAATGAACTCATCCCCATTACGAAACTCAAAGATTATTTGCTGTGGAGAGAAAGAGAATTTACAGAAAAATATAAAAACGTAAAAGATTTTAGTGAAGAAGATGCTTACACAGTTCTCGAAGCATTTTTAAATAACGGATTGCCATTGATTGCCACAATTAATACAACTTCGTTAAAATATGATGCTAAAGCTTCTTATCCATGGATTTCTGTTTTAAAGATTCAGTATAATGGAGAAGAGAATAACGGTCTTCCTCAAAACGAAGATTATGAGAAATTGAATACTATTGAAGAAACTGCTTTTCAAAATTTGAAAAATGAGGAAGGTAATCTCTACATCGGAAGAGAAAGTGCAGATGGGGTGAGAGAAATTTATTTTGCAAGCAAAGACTTCAGGCCTGTATCTAAGATTCTTCAAAAAATAATCAAAGACAACCCTGAATATAAAATGTCACTCGAAATTTATAAAGACAAATACTGGCAAAGTTTCGAACGCTATAATATCAATTAAAATTAAATAAAATTATGATCTGGCAAGGAAGATTAGACGGAGAAGAACCATTGTTTCACAGACTTTTTCAGCGTGTGCAGGAAGCGGAAAATCATGATCTTATTATAACTAATGATTTCGTTTTACATGGTTTTGCGGTGGATGAAGGTGTTAAAAGAAACAAAGGCAGAGTAGGGGCGAAAGATGCACCAGATATTATCAGAAAAAACATGGCCAATTTCCCAGTGATTTTGCCGGATTTTTCGATGCTTGATTTTGGAAATATTACCTGTGAAAACGGAGATTTAGAAAAAGCTCAAAATGCTCTTGCAGAAAATGTTGCTCAGGTTTTGGCTAAAGGAGCGAAGTCTCTTGTATTAGGTGGCGGTCATGAAGTCACTTTTGCTCATTACTCAGGAATTAGAAATGCTTTTCCCGATAAAAAAATTGGAATCATCAATATCGATGCTCATTTTGATAACAGAAGGCCTGAAGAGGGTGTAGGAGCAAGTTCCGGAACTGGATTTTGGCAAATTGCACAGGAAGAAAACAATCACACATTGCATATTGGGATTCAGCGAAATTCAAATACATTAAAATTGTTTGATACCGCTCATCAGTTTGGGATGAAGTATATTTTGGCAGACGAATTGTTTTTTGAAAATCTTCCTTCGGTTTACGAGCGTATTACTGAGTTGATAGAGTCTGTGGATGTGGTTTATCTAACGATTTGCATGGATGTTTTCAATGCCTCGATCGCTCCCGGAGTTTCGGCCGCAGCTTATAACGGATTGTTTACGGATGCAGCATTTATGCATTTTTATAAGCATATTCTAAAGAGTGAAAAACTTATAGCATTAGATGTTGCTGAAGTTAATCCTCAATATGATATTCAGGAAAGAACATCGAGATTAGCAGCGAGTTTGGTGAATGAATGGCTGATGATCTAAATGACAAATTAAGTCAATAGAGATTATCATTTTTTTAATATAGCGAAGGAACATATTTTGTTGCCTTACTCATGCTTTATCCAAAAGCAGAAAATTCATTTTTGAATTTTTTAAATGAAATTACAACATGGAACAATCAATCGAAAGTAAACTCATAAAAGCAGACAAAGCTTTTATAGGGTGGAAGAAAGTATCTTTTGCAGACAGACAAAAACTTATTGCAAAAGCTGCAGAATTATTTAAAGCAAAGTCAGAAGAATTTGGCACCATCATTACCAAAGAAATGAATAAACCCATTTCGCAATCTATCTCAGAAGTAGAAAAATGTGCGTTGATGATGAATTATTATGCAGAAGCTGAAAACGTTTTACAAGCCGAAAAAATAGAATCTGAATATAAAATTTCTGAAATTCATTATGTTCCGAAAGGGGTAATCTTGGGAGTTATGCCGTGGAATTTTCCTTTCTGGCAGGTTTTAAGATTCGCAACACCTGCAATTTTAGCTGGAAATACTGTTGTTCTGAAACATGCTTCAATATGTTTCGGAAGTGGAAATGCGATTGAAAAAATATTTTTGGAAGCTGGTTTTCCGGAAGGTGTTTTTCAGAACTTAGAAGTGGGTCACAAAGAAGTAAAGGAAATTCTTGAACATCCGATAATTAAGGGTGTAAGTCTTACCGGAAGCGAAAAAGCGGGTGCTGAAGTAGCATCAATTGCCGGACAGAAAATCAAAAAATCTTTGCTTGAATTGGGCGGAAGCGATGCTTTCATCGTTTTAGATGATGCGGATTTAGATGAAGCCGCAAAAGTAGGTGCTCTGGCAAGACTTCAAAACTGTGGACAGACGTGTGTTGCAGCAAAAAGATTTATCATTCAAAAAGATATTGAATTTGATTTTTTACCTAAATTTATCGAAGAATATAAAAAATATGTTCCTGCCGATCCGATGAAGGAAGAAACCAAATTAGGCGGTATGGCAAGGCCGGATTTGGCAGACGATTTAGAAAAGCAATATCAAAAAGCTTTAGATAATGGGGCAGAAGCGCTTATTCCTTTAGAGAGAATTTCTGATATAGAATTTAATCCTGGATTAATCAGTGTGAAAGAAGGCAATCCTATTTTACAGGAAGAACTGTTCGGTCCTTTGGGAATGATCATGATTGCTCAGAACGATGATGAAGCTTTAGATATGGCTAACAATATTCCTTTCGGATTATCAAATTCAGTTTGGACACAAAATACAGACCGTCAGCAATTTTTCATCAATGAATTGGAATCAGGAACGGTGAATATCAATAGAATGACGAGTTCTGACCCACGTTTCCCGTTTGGAGGTACAAAGTCTTCAGGATACGGAACGGAGCTTTCTTTATTGGCTTTAAAAGAGTTTGTAACGGCAAAGACTATTTTAGGGAAATAATTGCATAAAAAAACTCTCGAGAAAATCGAGAGTTTTTTATTTATATCAAAAAGATTAAACTGTTGTTAGTCTCAAAGTATTCGTCTTTCCGCCTTCGTAAGATGGGGTAGCGTTGATGTTGATTACAAAATCTCCGGTCTCAATATAACCATGATTGTGTGTCAGCATATTTACCTGAATAATTGTTTCATCAGTAGATTTATGCATATCGTAATGATAAGCACGAACTCCCCAAAGTAAGTTCAGCATCGTGATTACACGCTTGTTGGCACTGTAAACAATGATGTGAGAATTGGGTCTGTGAGCAGAAATCTGGAAAGCAGTATATCCTGAATTGGTTAAAGTGACAATCGCAGAAACGTTGGTACTCTTTGCAATTCTTACTGCAGCAAGACAAACTCTGTTTGTGATAAATCTCTCATCAATACAGTTAAAGTCTTTTTCAATCGGCTCATTTTTATGTTGGTAAAAATTAGTCTGCTCAATATTCTGAACAATTTTCGCCATATTTTCAACAACCTGAATAGGGTATCTACCTACAGAAGTCTCCCCAGAAAGCATTACGGCATCAGCACCATCTAGTACAGAATTGGCAACGTCATTTACTTCCGCTCTTGTTGGTGTCAAACTGTTGATCATCGTTTCCATCATTTGGGTAGCGATAATTACCGGCTTAGAATAGAATCTTGCTTTCTCCACCAAAGTTTTCTGAATCGCAGGGACTTCTTCCATAGGAACTTCTACACCAAGATCTCCACGAGCAACCATTAATCCGTCGCATTCCAATAAGATTTGATCAATATTTTTTACACCTTCAGGCTTTTCAATCTTAGCGATGATTGGTGTTTTAAATTTACCGTTCGGGTGCTTAGACATCAATTCTTTCAAATCGATGATATCTTGTGCGTGACGCACAAAAGAAAGGGCAATCCAGTCAACTTCCATATCCAACATGAAATTGGCATCCAGGATATCCTTTTCAGTCAATGCAGGAAGCGAAACGTTCGTGTTAGGAAGGTTAACTCCTTTTTTAGAGCTCAACGGTCCACCTTGAATTGTTTTAGCTTTTACAGTATCAATTTTATTCGTTTCAAGAACTTCTAAAACCAATTTTCCATCGTCGATCAAGATTCTTTCTCCAACATTCACATCTTGAGGAAATTGCTGATACGTCATATATACTTTCGTAGAATCTCCTTCAATCTTTTCGTTGGTAAACGTCAAAACGTCACCTGGATTTAGGTATGAACCTTCTTTTACAACTCCAACCCTAAGTTTTGGTCCTTGTAAATCGGCTAAAATTCCTACAGAATATCCGTATTCCTTATTAAGCTCTCTGATGGTTTGAATATTAGAACGAACTAAATCGTAATCTGCGTGTGAAAAATTTATTCTAAATACGTCAACACCAGCTTTCATCAATCCTAACATTACTTCCTTTGATGAGGAAGCAGGCCCAAGCGTTGCAATAATTTTTGTCTTCTTTAAATACTTATTCATAATACTGTATTATTTGATAGAGTTCATCCTCAGAACTCAGATTGTAATCTTGAATTGGAAACACAAGATTTTCAGGCAGCAAAATTACGGAAAAATCAGTGAATTGTTCCGGACTATGCAGAATATATTCTACTTCTGTCTGATTATTTAATAAAAATTTAATGTTTTCTTCTTCTGAGAAGAGTTCAGTTTGTAACTTTTTTTGTTTACTGTCTGAAGATTTATTAGAAATAAAAGTGAAGCAAGTCTTTGTAAACTTGTGGTATGCTTCATATCTTGGAAAATAATAATCATAGTAAACGCCGTGAAAAACAAGATCTTTAATTCTTGAAAATTTCAGATCGTTCCCTTGATTTATTTTGAAAAAAAACTCGTGATCGGGTATATTTTTAGCTAATCTTACCAAACCAATGGTAATATCTTCAAATTCTATATCGTCAAGATCATACAGTTTTTGGATTTCCAAGTATATTTTCTTTTTTATTTAAAATATAAAATGCTCTCTGTGCCGATTTTTCTTCGGCTTTCTTTTTGGAAGTTTCGGTAGCGTTGGCGATTTTTTCATCACCTAACCACACGTGACAGCGGAAAACAATACTCTTGTTCACCTGAATTTCTTCACAGGTTTCGTACTTGATGTTGACCTTTTTCTTTTGACTCCATTCCAGCAGAAGACCTTTGTAGCTTACAATTTTGTTTTCAAGCTTATTGATTTCTGACGGCGTAAGAAGTCGCTCCAATACAATTCTTTTGCAGGTATCATATTGAAAATCAAGGTAAACAGCTCCTACTAAAGCTTCAAAGAGATTACCTGAAATATTCTCTCCTAAAGCAGCAGAATTGTTGTTTTTTTGTAAAAGATCGGTAAGTTTTAAATCTTCTCCTAATTTATTCAGATTCTTCCTATTTACAATTTTAGATTTCATCTGTGTCATATATCCTTCGTTACCTTTGGGGTAAGTGCTGAACAAATGACATGAAACAATTGTACCCAAAACAGAATCTCCCAAAAACTCAAGTCTTTCGTAGTTACTGTCTTGATTTTTAGAAGAACTTTTAATAGAAAAAGCTTCGCGGTAAAAGTTAATATTCTGAACGGGTGTGCCTAAAATTTTATTAAGCTCAATGCTCAGGAAATAATCTCTTTCCGTTAATACTTTTTTTCTTTGTTTGAGAAGGAATTTAGAAAAGTATTTCTGTAACTCCATTCAGTAATAATTAGATTTTCTTGAATAGAACGCAAGCGTTGTGCCCACCAAACCCGAAAGTGTTACTCATCGCTACTTTCACATCTTTCTTCACCGCTTTATTGAATGTGAAATCCAATCGGCTGTCGATCTTTTCATCATCTGTAAAGTGATTGATTGTAGGAGGAACAATACCATGAATAATAGCTCCCAAAGCAGCAATAGCTTCAATAACTCCGGCAGCACCCAGAAGGTGACCAGTCATTGATTTTGTAGAATTAATCTGAATGTTGTAGGCGTGCTCACCAAATAATTTAGAAATTGCGCTAGATTCTGCCTGATCTCCTAATGGAGTAGAGGTACCATGCATATTGATGTGGTCTACTTCATCAGCAGTTAATCCTGCATCTTCCAAACAATTTTTCATTACTAAATAAGCTCCCAAACCTTCAGGATGTGGTGCCGTCATGTGATGTGCATCTGCACTCATACCGCCACCTAATAATTCTGCATATATCGTTGCACCACGCTTTACAGCGTGTTCATATTCTTCAAGAATGATTGCTCCTGCACCTTCACCCAATACAAAACCATCTCTGTCTTTGTCAAAAGGTCTTGAAGCTGTTTTCGGATCGTCATTTCTTGTAGAAAGTGCCATCATCGCATTGAAACCACCAACGCCACTTGCTGTAACGGCAGCTTCTGAGCCTCCGCAAACAATAACGTCTGCCTTTCCTAATTGGATCAGCATTTTAGAATCAATCAATGCATTTGCAGATGAAGCACAAGCTGAAACAGTAGTATAATTGGGACCGTGGAAACCATATTCTATTGAAATATGTCCCGGTGTAATGTCCGCAATCATTTTAGGAATGAAAAATGGGTTGAATCTCGGAATATCCGTGTTTGCCCATCCTAAAACCTCAGTTTCAAAAGTTTCTAAACCACCAATTCCGGAACCCCAGATAACTCCGACTCTGTGTTTGTCTACATTGTCTTCCATAATCCTTGAATGAGCAACTGCCTCACGGGCAGCTACCATACCAAGTTGAGTGTTACGATCCATCTTTTTGGCGTCTTTCTTATCGAAATGATCCAGCGGATCGAAGTTTTTCACCTCGCAAGCAAACCTTGTTTTAAAGTTTGTGGCATCAAAAAGAGTCGTCGGAGCGGCTCCGCTCTCACCTTTTAACAGGCTTTCCCAGTATTCATTCGCATTATTACCGATGGGTGTTAAGGCGCCAAAACCGGTTACAACTACTCTTTTTAATTCCATAAACTTTGTAAATTTTCTTTGTTGAAGAATATTATTTATTTACTACTTCTTCAATGTAAGCAATAGCGTGCCCTACAGTAGTAATTTTTTCTGCTTGGTCATCAGGGATCTGAATGTTAAATTCTTTTTCAAATTCCATGATTAACTCAACGGTATCCAAAGAGTCAGCTCCTAAATCATTTGTGAAGCTAGCCTCTGGAGTTACCTCTGTTTCTTCAACGTCAAGCTTATCAGCGATGATAGCTTTTACTCTTGATGCAATGTCTGACATAGTAAATTATTTTTTTAATTGTTAGATTGTGCAAATATATAAAATTCTTTACGATAAAACATTTTTTTAGTCTTTTTTGTCGACCAATACCGCTTATTTTATTGTCTCAGACTTTAGTATTTTAGTTTTCAGGTGTTTATATTTTAAATTAAATCTGATTGTCGGTTTTGATGTTTTATTTTTTTAAATCTCAAAACTTTTTAGTTTAAATTTTTATTAAAATTGCATTGAAAGTGAATTTTTGAGGTCTTACCAATGCGCTGAAGCGACTAAAGTTTTTAAAAGAAATGCAAGGTGTATTACAATATGCTGATCTTGATTACAGGAATTGTATTTAAAAAAGATGCATTAAGTTAGAATTCTATTGTTTTTTAGAAGAGTAGAAGCTGTGAAAATTAATTTCTGGTTATTGTTGATCAGATAGATAATATGCAAAAGGTTTGGAATGAACTTCAGGCATTGGTAAACAAATTCTTGTTTCAACTTATAATCTATCATTAATATGGCATCATGTAACCTTTAAGAACAAAGGTGTTAAAAATGAATTTTAATTTTTCACTTTATAGTTTCAAAGAAAAACACCAACAAAATCTGTTGGTGTTTTTTTCTTTAAATAGTTCTAGTTTAGATTTTTAATCAAGCGGTTTTCTTCCACTAATAATATTGTAAAGTACTACAATAACTGCAATTACTAATAGTACATGAACTAAAGAACTGGTTCCGATTCCTGGTACTACATTCAACATACCTAAAAGCCAAACGATAATACAAATCACTGCGACTAACCATAATAAACTTCTCATAATAATAATTTTTTGGGTGTTATAACTTATGATTAGCATATACTGTGCCTTTTTGGTTGCGGTAGAGAAGTTGTGGTATGTATAAACAAAAAGAGAACTCAAATTATGAGTTCTTTTTTTATTAAGGTTGAGCTTAACAAAGGAATTTTTATAATTTCAATAGTTTAATAATCTTCAAAATTCTAATTCCCGCTTTTATCTTTACTATCATATTGATAGTAAGAGCTTAGGTTGAATATTAAATTCAAATCACCACCACATCATCACAATGAATCGGTTATAAGTAGCCTTTGCAATTATACTTTATTATATTGTGATTAATTTGACATTATTTTCTTTTTGAATTCCTCAAATTCTAAAGATGGTAAACCAATGGCTTTCCTGTTGGCATTGATCTTCTTTTTATCGCTGTTTTCCGCTATCGGAATAATCACATGATATTCTATTGGCCTGTTATTGATCTCATTTCTCCGATCTTCCAACATTACATAATTAAACGGATCGCATGTTCCGTTTCTGATTAATTCGGGCAGTTTCTTTTTAAAGTAATTATAATCTCCGTTATAGGCCATGTGATTAAAAATCTGAGGTAAAAATATTTCCGAATGAGGTTCTCCTTGCAGGTTATAACCGCCAACAATTTTTTCATTGGGAAATCCAACTGTTTCGATGATTTCTTTTAATCTTTGGCTGTGCTGCCAATCGATTTTTTTTATACTTTCGTAGTTTTTTGTATTTCTTATGTCTTGATCTTTCAGTGTCATATTGCCCAACTCATTTCTTAATGGGATGTTAATTTTGCTGACATTTTTTGCTACTATTTTTTCAACTTCTGACTTGTCGATATGAAACTCTTCTAAAAGTTTTGCTATACTTTTATCTCCAAAAATAGCGTCCACGTTGTATGCCTGTTCGTACAGGTAATTTTCAACATCAGTTTTTTCAACTTTTGCTACTTTACTCTTAGAGATCAAATAATCTCTTGATACGTTTACGAACCAACCTTTGACAGGTTTGTATCTCTTCAGCAGGTAATCTAGAATTTTATAAGATTCCTCATAGTTCTTTGTCATAAATAAACTGTCTGCCTTGTAAATCTCGGAGTAATAAGGTATATAATTTAACTCCTTCTGGCTGCTGCTTTTATGGGAAAAGCTTTTATCTCCTGATTTTTGAGAATCTTTTGATCTGCTTCCGCAATTCATCATGAGTAATAAAGTAAGCAGAGTAATAGTGATAGATGGTTTAGAAAAATTCATATGGATTAAATTTAGATCTTTAAATTATCAATAGATCATTAATTATCGCAATGGATAAACGTTTGTATTGACATATAAATATAAATTTTTTAAAAAACTTGATTCTAATTTTTTTAATATTATTTCAAAAATACTCTATTGAATTGCAAAAAGCTTTATTTGAGGGTTTTATTTTGCTTTTTTCGGAACATCTATCAGGTTTATTTTAAATTGAAAACTTGCATTTTAGGGATGTTGATGCTCTAATTTCTGGTAAGGATTTCTGCTGAGGCTACTTCAAATGCTAATATGTAATCATTCAATTATTATTTTACAAAGAAGTTTACGCTTTTGTAAACAACAGAGGTAGCAATTAAACCAGCACCTTAAAAAACAAAACCCTGTAAATCAATTTACAGGGTTTTAAGTGGAGTTGGAGGGATTCGAACCCTCGTCCAAACAAGCAATACATAAGATTTCTACATGCTTATTTTACTATTGATTTTCGTGCCTAAGCAGAGAGCAAACACCCAACTTAAACCTTAGCTTCTGAAATTTTAGAGTCTTGGTCAAAGCTCCCAAAACCTTATTTCTGCATTACTATATCTCAGAATCAAACGCCGCAGAACAGAGCATTTGTGAGACATCTTGCTTCCTTACTATCTTCGGGAAAGCGCTTGAAATCTTACTTTATTCAGATTAAGCTGCAAGAGCGAACTCTTCGTTGCCAGTTAAAAGTTTGTAGCAAGGGATTAAAGAGATCGCACTACGGTTCTCTGCATGCTTACTTACCCATTGATCTTGCTGTCGAAACCAGTCAACCCCATGTTTTAGTAAATGCAAAGATACAATATTTTGTTTAAATTTAATTCATATTCAGCACTGCTTTTTAAAATTGTGAGATTTAATATCAATTTTAAATAAAAATAATTTGTTAATCAAGAAAAAAGTTATATTTTTGCAATCCAAAATGAGATGTAAATTATGTTAATAATACCTGTAAAGGATGGTGAATCCATCGATAGAGCACTTAAAAAATACAAGAGAAAATTTGATAAAACTGGTACAGTTCGTCAATTAAGATCTAGACAAGCTTTTATTAAGCCTTCTGTAACTCTTAGACAATCTAGGCTGAAAGCAGCTTATAAGCAAAGAGGATTAAGCAAGGAAGAACAAGCTTAAGAAATTTTCTTAAACACATACTAAAATCACTTCTTAAATAGTTATATTTGAGGAGTGATTTTTGTTTTATATACATATTATGCGAGAGAAGTTTTTAGACTATCTACAGCTTGAGAAGAGGTATTCGCCTCATACCATTACAAGTTATCGTAAGGATCTTGATGATTTTTTTTCTTTTTATCTTAAAACAGAAGGTTCAGAAAACATTGTCAAGGCCAACAAAAAAACAATCAGAAATTTTATCGTTGAACTCAGTGAGAATGATATTTCAAAGAGAAGTATCAATCGCAAACTGTCTTCGCTCCGTAGTTTTTATCTTTTTCTCTTAAGATTAGGCGAAATTGAAGTTTCTCCTGTGGAGACTGTCACTTCCCTTAAATTTTATGCAGAGAAGCAAATTCCCATGTCAATGGAGGAAATGGAGACGCTTCAGGATAAGATTTTAGTCAATGTTGACGATGTTTTAGAAAAATGCATCGTTGAGGTTTTATATCAGACGGGAATCAGAAAAGCTGAGCTTTGTGGCTTAATATTTGAAAGTGTAGATCTAGAAGGCAAACAGTTGAAGATTTTGGGTAAAGGAAATAAAGAACGTTATGTTCCTATTTCTCCTGACTTAGCAAAACTACTCAAAAGCTATTTCGAAATCAGAAAACCTCACGAAGATTTTAGACAATATTTCTTTGTCAACAAAAAGGGGAAAAAACTGACAGAAAAATTTGTTTATGTAGTGGTTAATAAGTACCTTAGTCTTGTTACTTCGAAGGAAAAAAGAAGTCCGCATATCTTAAGACATAGCTTTGCTACGCATGTTTTAGACAATGGGGCAGAGATATCTAAAGTAAAAGAAATATTAGGGCATTCTAGTCTTGCAAGCACTCAGGTGTACACGAATGCCAATATAGAACAGTTGAAAAAAGTGTTTAATCAAGCTCATCCAAGAGCTGTTAAAAAAGAAGAATTATGAAGATTTCAGTACAAGCAATCGGCTTAACTCCACACGAACCGCTAGAGTCACACGTTGACAAAAAAGTAAGCAAGCTTAATACGTTTTACGACAAGCTTCAGGAATGCAAAGTGTTCTTAAAAGTTGAAAACAATTCAGACAAATCCAATAAGACGACAGAGCTTATTTTGGTCGTTCCGGGTGAAGATATCGTTGTTAAAAAGACAAGTACAAGTTTTGAAGAAAGTTTAGACCAATGTGTTGATGCAGCTAAGAAACTGTTAATCAAGAAAAAAGAATTAGCATAGAAAATAAATTTAAAAAAGTTTCTAAAAAAGTTTGAGATTTCAAAAAAACTGTTCTATATTTGCACTCGCAAAAAGGAACAAGCGTTTTTTGAAATCTTTTTTATTTTGCCTCCGTAGCTCAGCTGGCTAGAGCAGCTGATTTGTAATCAGCAGGTCGTGGGTTCGAGTCCCTCTGGAGGCTCAATTTAATATAAAATATCTGGGGAGATTCCAGAGTGGCTAAATGGGACTGACTGTAACTCAGTTGCTTCGGCTTCGCAGGTTCGAATCCTGCTCTCCCCACATTTTATATTAAAAAAAGTCTTGCAGGTTTAAAAGGTTTTTCTTAGATTTGCAAACCGTTACCAATGATTTTGGAAACAAAATTGCGGAAGTAGCTCAGTTGGTAGAGCGTCAGCCTTCCAAGCTGAATGTCGCGAGTTCGACCCTCGTCTTCCGCTCCATTTCACACCGCATTAGGCGTGATTTTTTTTAACTGCTGATGCAGCACAGAGTAGATTTTCTCTGATAGCCTTCAGTTTTTATTAAATTGCCTCCATAGCTCAGTTGGCTAGAGCAGCTGATTTGTAATCAGCAGGTCGTGGGTTCGAGTCCCTCTGGAGGCTCAATTTAATATAAAATATCTGGGGAGATTCCAGAGTGGCTAAATGGGACTGACTGTAACTCAGTTGCTTCGGCTTCGCAGGTTCGAATCCTGCTCTCCCCACATTTTATATTAAAATAAAACTTGCAAATTCTATAGGGTTTCCCTAAATTTGTACAGCGTTTACCAATAATTTTGGAAACAAAATTGCGGAAGTAGCTCAGTTGGTAGAGCGTCAGCCTTCCAAGCTGAATGTCGCGAGTTCGACCCTCGTCTTCCGCTCAAAAAAATCACTCTTTTACAGCGTGATTTTTTTCTTTTAATGCCGACTTAGCTCAGCGGTAGAGTGCTTCCTTGGTAAGGAAGAGGTCACGGGTTCAAGTCCCGTAGTTGGCTCACTTTTCATCCCGATTTCTTCGGGATTTTTTTTGCTTAAAATTTCATGTCTGGAATCTCAAAAATTTGTAAAAACATAAAATAACATTTATTGCAAATTTTAAAAATATATTTTGGAGATTCAAAAAAACGTTTTATATTTGCACCACCAAAAACAACGATATATTCGGAGTTAATGGAGAGATGGCAGAGTGGTCGATTGCGATAGTCTTGAAAACTATTGACTGTAACAGGTCCGGGGGTTCGAATCCCTCTCTCTCCGCAAGTTGAGAAACTAAAAAATATCAAAAGCCTTTAAATAGTAATATTTAAAGGCTTTTTTGTATTTATGATATATCAAAAAATATCATAATAATACAAATAAAAAGGGATCAGTATCAAAACTTGGGGATTAGGCAAAAAGTTTAGACAATCTGAAAAGAAAAAATGCTTTATCTCTTACGCCTCGAAGTTGTAATCTGAAGTTTTAGGAGTTGCTAACTTTGTTAGGCCCCAATTCTTATACTCTTTAACTTTAAGAGTATGAAAAAGATCAGAAAAAATTACAGTTTAGAGTTTAAGATCCAAGCAGTAGCTTTAAGCGAACAGTGAGGCAATGTATCCTTAGTGGCTTAAGAATTGGGGATTTGCAAAGAAAGTTTAGTCAATTGGAGAAAGCTTCACAAAGAAGGTAAGCTTACGAAGGAAAAAAAAATTCCCTCCGATCCCATAGGAGAAGAGCTTTTGAGACCTCGCAAGGAACTTGAAGAAACAAGGCTAGAAAGTGATGTTTAAAAAAAGGTGGTAGGCATCTTCTCCAAGAGAGACGGGTAAGATATAAATTTATCAAAGAACACGCTAATGTATTTCCTGTCGTGAAGATGTGTGGGGTATTAAAGGTAATCAGGAGTAGCTTCTATCATTGGAAGAAAGGAAAATCTACCAAACGATCAGAAAGAAGAGCTATTTTATCTTCATAGATCTTCAGTATTTATCATTGGAGTCGTGGCAGATATGGAAGTCCGCGAATAACCGAAGAACTGGAAGCAAAGTGAATGAAAGCCTCACGTCCTTTTGTTGCCAAACTGATGAGAGAACGTGACCTGAGAATTATCGTGAAGAAAAAAATTAAGAAAACCACTAACTCTTCTCACTGATAGCCTGTTGTAGAGAATTATCTGAATCAAAATTTTCAGGTTAAAAACAACAAAGAGGTCTGGGTCTCTGATATTAACTATATCCGTACAGGTCAGGGTTGGCTGTATCTCACTACGGTCATTGATCTGTTTGACAGAAAGGTTATAGGTTGGTCATTGAGTGAGACGATGAAGGCTCAGGATACTAGTATTGCCGCCTTGAAAATGGCACGGCCTCACCGTCCTTTACAGGATCATGACAATTTAATTTTCCATTCGGACAGGGGAATACAATATGCGTGCACAGAATTTACTTCAATGGTAGGAAAAAACATTACCCGAAGCATGAGTGGAAAGGGAAATTGCTATGATAATGCTGTAGCGGAGAGTTTTTTAAACTCTGAAAACTGAACTTGTCTATCAAAATTTAATGTCTAATCAATCTAAAAATGTAGCATAAAGAGTATATAAATTTTGTCTCAAAAATAGTTGCAAGTTCATTTCAAGTTGTACTACAAAGACAATCTTGCCTTTTTTGCAAAAAGGGAGAAAAACTTCAGGACTCAGTTTTTTTGATGCAAACCTTTTTAGGGCAATTTTTTAAGGTTTAGAATAAGACTATAAATTTTCCAGCAAAAATTAATTGAAGTAATTAACCGGAAGTTTTTTGCGCAGTGTATTTGACTTTTAAAGATATGATTTGCATATTAAAATGCAAAAAAAATTAGAAAAAAGTAAAAATTAGATTTAGTAATAATGAATTTACACTAAGTTATTTCATGTAATAATGAATTTATGATATTTGTTTGTGAATTATTTACAATTATTTTTTTGAAAATTGAAAAAATGGGTTTTTATGTATTTTGTTAATGTGTTGTAAATCACTTGTTTGTATTCTAAAAACACTTATATTTGTAACGAACACAAATGCAAGATGAAAAAAAATAATACCAATCTACTCCATAATATTGATTCTAAAGTCTATCTCAGTTTAGGGATTCTTTTATTATTAAGTTTACTTGTTTTTTCCTTTCAATATTCAAGACATGTAGATTGTGAAAATGCTAAATATATTATCCACTCAGATGAATTTATGATTAATCGTGTGGTAGAATTCTATGACAATACTGATGGTGCCAAATCTTGGGAATGGGATTTTGGTGACAGTACAGCAGTAGATTTTAGGCAAAGAACACTTCATAAATACAAAAAACCAGGAGATTATATTGTTAAATTGAAAATTAACGGTAATTGTGTTCACGAAAAGCTTATAACCATTTCCAGCATCAGCCAACAAACAGGTTATTTACCTATTATAAAAAGTCCAAATGTTGTTACCGTCGGTGAATTAATTTCATTCGATGCGGATAAAGAAGATGGAGAGTCCTGGGAATGGAGTTTTGGAGAAAACGGTGGAACAGATGCGCTTGATAAAAATCCTTCATACAAATTCAAATCAATTGGTGAAAAAAAGATAACGCTTATTGTAAATGGTGATGTGGAACACACCGCTGTTAAAACGATTTATGTAGCACCGAAAACAATCAAGGCCAAACAGAAAATAGATATGAAGTCTTATGAGTTTGAAAAACCTCACGTTGCCTTTTCTCTTCCTGTAGGTAATGCTCAAAAAGATCCATTGGTGGATATGCTGCAATATATTCCTGTGTCTCCAAAATCTAAATTGAAAAAGGATTCGATTTCTGTCGAAAATAAAGCCCCGGAGATTTCCAACGAGCAACTTCAGTTATTGCTTAATCAGGTTGCAGCCCAGCTCAAAACGAAAGATGATTTCAAGGATTATCTCTGTGGTAGATATGATATTCCTGTCGTTGCAAATGATAAAAAATTAATTCCTTTTGAGCAGTTCTGCCAGTTGATTGCTGGTAAGAAAATAAAAATTACGGCACTAAGAATTAACAAAGACCAAAAAAACTGCATCCAAAACCTGAATATTCAATATAAAGTGAAGAAATATATGGTTTGGATGAAGGAGTAAAAATACAAAAGCTCAAATAACCACTAATGAACCAAGAAGAAATAACCTATAGTCAGGAGGTCACCAAGTCCCTCAATATTGTACAAAAGATAGGTCGGGAAAATCTTAATGCCACTTTTACGGGAGCGCACCTTATAAAAGCTATGCTCAACAGAGATTTGTCTTTATTGAAACATTTAGAAAATCTTGGAATTGATGTTTTTTATCTGGAAGAATGGGCAGAAGTTCGTATAGAAGAATTGCCAAAATCGCCCAACAGATATTCTTGTGAACCTGATGAGATCATTGACGAGATTTTCGCAGAAGCAGACCAGATAAGAGAAATTTTAGGCGAACAGGAAATATCACTTTTCGCTGTAATGACTGCAATCAGTTCTCCTGGTGTGGCCTTTAGCTTTGACCAGATGAAAACCTTTCCTGTAACGAGAAATGAACTGCTAAAAGATGTATCCTTATTTGGAGAAGATAACATGACAAGGACGATAGAAACTGCCAAAAAAACAAGCAAAGGCTTTATTCAAAAATATTGCATCAATACAAAAGATAAAATCGAGAAAAAAAACAAGAAAGAACTCCTTGTTGGAAGAGATACAGAAATCAATAAAATCACTGAGATCCTTTGCAGATACAGCAAACAAAATGTGTTGATCATTGGTGATCACGGTATTGGCAAAACCGCTCTTATAGAAGGTTTTGTACAAAAGGTCTTATTAAAACAAATTCCAGATATCCTCAGTGGATTGGAAGTTTTCGAGCTTGATATGGGTGCTCTCATTGCAGGTGCTTCCTACAAAGGAGAAATCGAAGACCGCATTAAAAATATCGCTCAGGAATTGAAGGCGATTCCAAAATCTGTTTTGATAATAGAAGAGATCCATTCTTTATTTGGTAGTCACGGTTCAGATTCCGGTATTGTAAATCTGTTGAAAAGTGAACTTTCCAATGGCCTTACCTTGATTGCAACTTCTACTATCGAAGAATACACCAAGAAAATTGAAAAAGAACAAGGTCTCGCAGGAATGTTTGAGATTCTGAAACTGGAAGAAAGCACGGATGAAATTCATTTCAGAATGTTGAAGCAGACGTTGGAAGATTATCAGATTCATCATAAGATCGGTATCGATGATCAGACAATGAAGGAAGCCATTCGTCTTTCACAAAGATATATGAAGGAGAAAAGTCTTCCTGCTTCTGCAATTGACCTGATTGACCATACGATGTCTGTTTTAAAAACCGCTGGAGAATCTTTTTTAAAGGAAAGAAATCATCTTGTGACAAGAATCATTCATCTCGAAGACAATACGAATAATTATCTTGAAGACGAACGAAGAATGCATGCCGACTGGCTTATTAAAGATTTGGTTGAAAAAACAAAATACCTCATCAGTACAGCCGATTCCGGCGAAGAAGAAAAAGAACTTCCTGAGTTTAAAGATACTGATGAATTGTTGAGTTTTTCCAGAATTCTGATCGAGAAGACCGAAAAAATTGCGCAGGAAAAAAGAACCCATATTAATGATTTCGATTTGGCTTTAATTATTTCGCAAAAGACAAATATCCCAATTGGTAAACTTAAAGAAGAAGAAAAACAAAGACTCAATGAGATGGAAGGCGTTCTTGCGAAAAGAGTCGTTGGACAAGACCACGCCATTACGATTGTTTCGGAAGCAGTTCTGGAAACCCGTTCAGGATTGACTAAAGCCGGACAGCCGATTGGTTCCTTCTTTTTCCTTGGACCTACAGGAACTGGAAAAACTGAACTTGCGAAATCTTTAGCTGAATTTCTTTTTCAGGATGAAAATGCCATTATCCGTTTCGATATGTCAGAGTTTAAGGAAGAGCATTCTGCTGCGTTGCTATATGGTGCGCCTCCCGGATATGTCGGTTATGAAGAAGGTGGACTTTTGGTGAATAAAATCAGGCAAAAGCCTTATTCTATAGTTCTTTTTGATGAAATTGAAAAAGCTCATGCTTCTGTTTTCGATGTTTTTCTTCAGATTATGGATGAAGGGAAACTTCATGACCGATTGGGGAAAGAAGGAGATTTTTCTAATGCTATTATTCTCTTCACTTCAAATATCGGTTCCGAGTTTATTGTCGAATCTTTCGGAAAAGGAGAAATTCCTCAATCTTCAAAACTATTGGAAATGATGAGCCGGTTTTTCCGTCCCGAATTTTTGGGAAGACTTACAGAAACTATTCCTTTTGCGCCAATCAGTAAGGATAACGCATTGAAAATCTTTGAAATTCATTTAAAGAAAGAGCTTTTAGACCTGGCAAAAGGGCTTAATATTAATTTAAATATTACTCAGGAGGCCAAAGAATATTTGTCAATTGAAGGATATGATATCAAATACGGAGCAAGACCGCTGAAAGGCGTTATCAGAGGAAGATTGAGAAGACCTTTGGCTAAGAAGATAGTTGCTGGTGAATTTAAGGACGGCGATGATATTGAAGTTTCTCTCGTTGAGCAGGAATTGGTTTGGAAGAAAATGTAGAAGGGTATAAAAATATTTATGATGAAACAATTTAGTTATAAACATATTGCATTTTGTTTGTTAGCGGGTCTTGGTATGATTTCCTGCAGCAGTAAAACTTATATCAAGGAAATTCCCTATAACTTTTCTTCAGACTCTTATGAAAATTCAGCTTCTGGGATAAAGGGCAAGGTTGATTCTCAGTACACCAATGTTGATGACAATATTGAAAAACTGAGTGACGAAGAACTCCGGGTTAAAGAAAAATATTCTATCATTATGGAAGTGATGCCAAAGGAAGTTACAAATTATAGCCTTTACTCTTATATTGACAGATGGATTGGAACGCCCTACAAAAAGCAGTCATTAGAAGAAAAATTGGGTGTAGACTGTTCTTATTTTGTTCAGTCATTATACGGTGATGTTTATGGCGAAACCTTCCAAAAAACACCGGACGGGATTTTCCGATCAAAATTGATTCAGCTTTTTACAGGAAGAACTTTTTTGAAAGAAGGTGATATCTTATTCTTTAGATATGATAAAGCGCACCCAATTTCAGATGTTGGAATTTATCTTCATAATGATAGGATTTTGGCTTGTACAGCGACCGGACTCAATATTTATGATTTCAATGACGAGTACTTTCAGCTAAGATATGTGGCAGCTGGAAGATTGAAACCTAAAAACTAATGATGATGGAAAAACTCAATAACCTTTCAAAACAAATCACCTCTCTTAAACACGACATCCGAGCCGAAGTTATCATTAATAACCTCCTTAAAAATAAAGATATAGATGAGGTTCAATATGTAATCTCTAGGCAAGGTCAGTTTTCAAGGGCGTTTCGGTTTGATGTGTTGGATGCTGGGGTAGCCGATTATGATTTGGATACTACTCAGATGCTGAAACTTGAGCTTTCAAGGGATGGCTTTTATGATATGTTGCCTCAAAATTTAATCCATGCGGCAAGGAATGATGCTCCTGAAAAGGATGTGGATGGAATGATTAAAGAATATCAGGTACAAAAAAAACAACAAAAAGCGGCAAGACTTTTTTTTCAGCCTTTTGAGAATGAAATTTTCAGCTATGGTGTAGAGATAGAAGGGTTTGAACAAGATTTTCTTTCTAAGCTGAATGGTTTTTTGGTTCCAGACATGTTCTATGAATTTTGGGGAATCAGTAAAGACCTTCCGCCAATATTGGTGTCAAAATTTATAAGGATTCTTCCTTATGCTTACAAGATAGTTGGAGATGTCAATTTGGCTTGTCAAATACTTTCTTCTTTGATTGAGGAAAAAGTAAGTGTTAACAGCAAAGGTCATCAGAAATATTTGGACGAGGAGCAAAGCATCACATTGGGAGATGTCAGATTGGGGTTGGAGCTCATCACAGGTAACAGTTATGATGATTACTCCAGTCATTTTAATCTTCAGATAGGACCTTTGGTAAATTCTAATTTCTCAGAATATATTCATGACGGTGCTATGAAAAAATTTATTGATCTTTTTTATGAATACTTTTTCCCGATTGAAGTTGAAATAAAAACAACCATTTTGCTTCCCCATGAAAAAGAAAATTTTGAATTCAGTTCACAACAAAACTCAGTATTAGGCTATAACACACGTATATGACACAATTGAAAAAATATTTTATTAATTTATTTGATCCGAAAATATTAGCGGCTATTTTAATTTTTTTAGCTGCCAGTATTATTCTGACAATGGTCTTTTTACAAAAAGTTCCTGATTTTAAACAGAAATATAAAGGAAGGTTTTATACCTATCTTTTTTCTGTAGCTTTTATTTATTCCATCATTGCATTTTTAGGATTTAATAAGCTTTTTCAGGATAATAATCTTTACGAATTTGTTTTTTATCAGCTTTGCTCATTGGTGATTGGGATTATTCATTGCTCGATGTACAGAACTTATTTCAATAAATTCGGAGTAAAAAAAAGCGGTACCGAATATCTATTTGCTTTGGTAACAGTGATGTATTCTGCTATTCCTTTCATCCTTATTTTCACCTTTTTGAATGGTATTGATTTCTCATTTTTAATGTTGGGACATTTTCTTGTATTCTTTATTCCAACGTTTTTAAATGATACTTTCAACAAAGCTATGGCAATTCCTCCCAAAATATATAAGACATGGCAGTTTCCTGAAAACTATAAAGAACTGGCAGGTGTGAGCGATGAAGAAATGAGAGATTTGGTGGTGTTTACATTTTTAATGGATAAAGATCATAATGCTAAAAAGTGTAGTGTTTATCGTGCAAAAGGACCTACAAGGGTTGATTTCGGAAGACTATTCTACAACTTCGTTATAGATTACAATGAGAGGCATTCTGAAGATCAAATAGAAATTGAAGGTTCAAACGGTCTTTACAGCTGGGTTTTCTTTTTGCAGCCCAAATGGTATGAATCAACCAAATATATAGATCCCGATCTTACCCTTTATATGAATGGAATTGAAGAAAATAGTGTGATTTTTTGTATGAGATCTAATGAACTGAAGCTTGCGGAAGATAGAATTGTTAATGAAGTGCCTGATTTCGAATACAATAAAGAAAAAGATAACGAAAGAGTTACAAGCGAATAAATAAAATTTTAAACACAAATATAAAATGAGCAAAGGTTTATTATTAATAGGAATAATTCTTTTAGGTATTGCCGTGTATATGGGATATAATAAATATACATTTCTTGAAAATGCCATTAAAACAAAAGCAATTGTAGTTTCTTATAGAACTACCACAGAAAAAGAAACCAGAAAAAACGGAAATAAAAGAACTACAAAAAATACCACCTATTACTATCCGAAATTTGAATTTAAAGATATACAAAACCGTCTTATACAAGTAGAATCTAATGTGGGACAGGGTAATTCAAAACCCTATTCTATTGGGAGTCAGGTTGAGATTGTATATTCAAAAGAAAATCCGCAGGAAGCCAAAATTAATAGTTTTCTAAATCAATGGTTGTTCACAACAATTGTAGGAGGATTTTCTTTATTGTTTTTAATTATAGCTTTCGCATTTCAACGAAAAAAGTAATAACAACTTGAATAGAAATAAACTTAAGAAGAACAAATAAAGCACCATGATAGAAAAGCTAAACCATTTCCCCGTAAACTGGATAGACGGGATGAAAATTAATAAAAACCATTTTGCTGATGTTCAGGATTTTGTGAGCGACTCTGTGAGAGATGCTACAGGAATTCATACATCAATGATCAACTACGGATTATTGCCGGTAAATGACTCCATCAAATTAAGCTTAATCATTGATAATCATAAACTACTCAGAATAAAAGTTGAAGAATGTCACGCAATCACGCCAAGTGGGTCAAGAATTGACATAGGAGCCGGAAGCTCTGAAGCGATTAATTTATCTATTCCATATCCGGAGGCGGCTTATGAAATAAAAGATAATGAAAATGTTGTTTTAATGGCTTGCCTTTCGGTGAACCATTTTAAAAGAACACCCTTTGGAGAACCTGATCCGGAAGAAAACCCACCAAGATATCCTTATACACAACCAGAATATTCATTAAATCTTGTTCCGGAAAAAGAACTGAAAAATACTTTAGGATTTGGTACAGGTTATCTAACAATTGGAAAAATATTGGTTAATGCAGGCGAATCAAGAATTGATGAAGATTATATTCCGCCTTGTGTAAGTATTACAAGTTCAAAAAAATTGCAGGATTTATATGTGGAAATCGACCGTTTCTACGGGCAAATTGAGTTGTATGCCGTACAAATTGAACAAAAAATTCACGCTAAAAAACAAAGTAATTCTTTAGCAGTGATGATGGGGCTGATGGCGGATAAAACGCTTAATTATCTTGGTCAGGAGATCAACAGATTCAGATGGCTTTCTCCACACACGCCTCCCGCCAATATGTTGCTGTCGGTTGTTGCTTTGGCAAGAGTGCTGAAAAACTTTATTGACGCAAGATCGGGAGCCGGAAAGGAAGAATTACTGAATTATTTTGCCGAATGGTGCAATGTAAGTCAGGGGCATTTTGAAACTATTTTCACAGATGTTATCAATACAGATTACAATCATAATCATATGGATGTAACCATTGCGAAAGTGAAAATATTTATGAAAACGCTTGAAGATCTTTATTCAGTTCTCAACAGACTAGATTACATCGGTAAAAAACGAGACGGAAGCATCTTCGTTTCAGAGAATACTGATGACAGAGATTCTGTGATTCACGCCAAACGAAGCAGAACTTTTCTTGCAGATTAAACATCAATAATAATTTATAAACGATAATTGATGACGCAAAATTGATGAATTATTTTTCATCGATCAACCATCATTTATCAATCATTAATAATACTTATTAATATCTATGGAAGTCCTTAATAAAAAAGAGCGCTCAAGAGCATTTTCGTTTTTCATCTTGTTTTTCGTAATAACCGTTATCGTTTTGTTGATTGCAGTGTTTTTCAATGCTTATTTTCCATTCAAAGAAAACAGCTTGCTGAAAGCTGAAAACTCCAAAATGAAAAGAGAAATGGAAACACAGGATAAGTTTTCTTTCCAGTTGGAGAAGGTAAAGTCTGCTGTAGATTCGATAGGTGTTCCGGGGCAAAATGATTTCTTTAACGAGAAATTATCACTATCCATCCTTGCCGATATGTACAAGCAGCTACCAAAAGATACGCTGAAGAATAAGGTAATGTATAATAACACCATTATGACCTTTAAAGATCTTGTGGATGCTAAAAAACAAATCAAGCAATTGTCTGGAAATCAGATGACAATGGATAGTCTTCAAACTATTAACAAAACATTGAAGGATGAGTATGACAAGATAAGAACAGATCTTGATGTTTGTCGTCAATTGTATCAGGCTCAATAATGGTGAAAATGAGAAATTCAATATTCATTCTTTTTATTTTTCTCTCCGGGATGTTCCGTGTTGATGCTCAGGAAAAAGCTGTTACAGACAGTACAGATTCATCCTATGCAAATGCTGATTGTGGGATTATTCAGACAAAACAGAAATTAGATAAAAAGCCATTTGCGAGTACAACCCCATTGCATCTGAGAGTTAACAATAGCGATTATGTTTATGGAACATTGCAGTTAGGAAAGAGAAAGAATAAAGTCTTTATGTACATCCAGATTTTAGATAAAAATGTATGTGTGAAAAAAGATAAGGTTTTGGATGTTTTTTTCAAAACAGGTGAGGTTGTCACTTACAAAAATGGTTTTTCGTTGAATTGTGATGGTTTTTTTGCGAAACAACTTAGTAAAAAAGAATTTGAAAAACTGAGATTAAATGATATCGATTTGATTAAACTTTATACTTACAAGAAGAACTATGAATTATATGTGAGTGAAGTTCAGAATATCGATATTGATAATCAGTTGGATTGCTTATCTGCCTATAAAATCAAAAAAACTGACGAAGTAAAAATCAAAAAAACGAAAAAAAATGAGCCCGCTTCCGGAACTTAATCTCAATCTTGGAATGTCCAAAAGCTCTTCATCAACAGATGAAAGAGAAGAAATTGTGGTGCGAACCGATTCAGGACTTCGTAAGCATACTATTTCGATGATTATTTCTGATGAGGAAGTGGGAAAAGTACATTTAAAAATCAATAATAAGGAAGTTGAGATTCCTACTTATAAATTGACCGTTACTGATGATAAAACCAATGAAACTGAAGCTTATCAAGTGACAAGAGATACTTTGAATTTTGTAAAAACGACCACTAAAAAAAGTATTTTGTCTTTCTTGGGAATTAAACGTTTTGACAAAACTTCTTTTTTATATGAAAATATAGCGTACGAACCGTTGCGTGAGAATATTGAAAAATTTGATATTTCCAGACATCGAAGTCTTAATCAGGAGAAACTTATTTACCAGCTTTCAGGTAACGGACAGAATATAATGCTTTATTCTGGTAATGTTAATGAATTTGAAAAACAGGATGAAATTACTCAATATTTTATCATTGTCGATAATAATGATGGTCAAAGCTTTATCGGAGATATTCTGTATCGTGAGAAGTTTTTGAAACTGACCCCAAAAGTAGAATTACAAATTATCAGAAGACGGAAAGTGGCGAAAAACTTCGAGTATGATGATAAGGGAAATATTAAGAGAACGATTTATTTTTAGAAATAATGAGAGGAATATACTATAAAATACCAATGGATTTTGAGGCAATCGTCAACAAAAAAGACGCTGAGAAAATCTCTATTGATAATTCCATAAGTCAGCAGATTTTTTTGATTTCGACAACGGCTTTAGGAGAATGTAAGTTTGATGAAACCTTTGGTACAGAGATTTGGGAAATGGATTTTGACCTTCTTAAAACTGACAATAGTTTAAAAGAATTCATCGTGAGTTCTATGAAAAAATCAATTGTAATGCACGAGAAAAGATTGCTTTTGGAAGATGTAGAAGTTTCTGTAAAAGACCATAATCTGGGAACCATTGGAAAGAGAAGAATGAAAAAAAGAGTAGTAATCTCTGTAAAAGGACAGGTTTTGGAAACCAACAGACCTTTTCTTTTTCAGAATTCATTTTTTGTAGGGCCGCTTTCATATTAAAAAACACAAATCACAAAATGAATCAGGAAAGAATAAAAGACAGAATATTAAGAAGAGCAGCAAGACTTTGGGGCTACAATGAGCTGGAAGCAGAAACTTCCTTTGACCCGATTGTGAGCCTGCTTCTTTCTGCAACTGCTTCAGAACTTGAAAAATTAGGTTTTGAGCTGGAAAGTTCACGATCAAGAATCATAGAAAGGATTCTTGAAATTATGTTTCCGGAAGAAGTTTCCGGAGTAATTCCTGCAAGGTCATTGATTCAGGTTTTTCCTCTGGAAAACCAGTCGATAATATCTTTATACAATCATTTTAAAACAAGCAAACGCATTCATAATGTGTTTAACCCAACTGAAAGCGGAAGCAAGGATGTTTTCTTCTGTCCGACTATCGAGGTGAAACTGACCACCGCAAAAGTAGAATACATTGCTTACGGAAATACTCTGAACCAGGTAGAAAGTTTCTTTTTTACAGACAATTTGTCAAAAGGAGACCATCATATTCCGTCCGGAGAAATGTGGGTAGGAATCCGTAACAAAGACAAGTCAGAATTTGAAAACTTGATGTTTTATATTGATATAAATAATAATTATCAGAAAGAATTATTTTTTTATTATCTAAAACAGGCAAAGATTTATTTCGGAGAACGAGAATTTTCATTGCAGGAAGGTTATAATGTAGATCAGGGAAATATTAATCTTGAGAATATCATTACCAAAAACTATTCAGATCTTGAGCATATTTACACAGATGTCAACCAATATTATTCTTCTAATTTTTTCACTTTAAAAGAAAAATTAGCAAATTCTGATAAACCTCAAAATGAAGAGTTGTTTGAAAAGTATTTTAAAAACAATAAACTTTCAGAAGATAAAGATATTATTTGGCTGAAATTTAAATTTTCGGAAGCGGTGGTGAGCGATGTTTTAGAAAATGTGAGCGTTACTCTGAACTGTATTCCAGTTGTGAATGTTCACAATGTAAAATCTTATCACAGAGTTACAGGAAGGCTAAATATCATTCCGATACAGTCTGATGATCATTTTCTGGATCTTGATTACGTTTCAGATGACAGAGGAAGGCGGTTTGATGTGAAAAATTATGAGGCTGAAAATAGTGGAATTTCCGCAGTTTTAAGAAAAGGCGGCGTGTCGAGATTTGACCAGCGTGGCGCTTCAGAACTGTTACAATATCTTTTGGAATTGATAAAAGATGAAAATGCTGCTTTTTCGGGAATCGGCGGAGATTCTGCAAAAGAAACTTTGAGACAGATTAATCAAAATGTTGCTGCTTTGCATCAATTAGCAAAAGAAAAAAGCTTCTCGCAAGCCAATAATCCGTATTTGGTCATCACTTCAGATTCTCAGGATTCAGAAGTTGCCTGTAATGCTTCATATTGGCTGACGCTTGCACAGGAAGGGAACGAGATAAAACCGGCAACTATATTAACTGTAGAAGGCTCAAATGCTCTAGCATTGGACAAAACAGCGGTAATGATAAAACCTTCAACCGGCGGGAGAAAAAGCCTGTCGTCACAAGATAAAATTTTAGAATACAGAAATTCTTTGCTGACCAGAGGCAGAATTGTGACTGTGGCAGACATCAGAATTTTTGGATTAAATCATTTTAAAAGCACGATAAAAGACATACAGGTTTCGAAAGGAACAAAAAAAGAAATCTCTCTGAAGGGAGGATTTAGCAGAACGATTGACATTTTTTTAATCAGAAATCCCGATGAAAAAGATTCAATTAAAGATTCGGAATGGGAATATCTATGCGAAAGTTTTCTGCTGAAACTAAAGAATGCTTCTGCAAATATATATCCCTACAGGATTTTTGAAAAATAAATATCACTTAAAAACTTTAAGATATTAACTAAACACATTTATTAACCCCTTTAAAAAAACACTATGTTAACAAACAAAGGAATTGGTGGCAATGAAGTTCCACTAGACGCAAGCGAGGCGATTTTCGAGATCCCTCAAAACAGAACGCTTTTAGCACAAAAACTGACAGCAGATGATCCTGTAAAACCGGAATTGGTAGAAGGATTGACTACGATTGACAAAGTTTTTGAGCATTTCAAACCAGAAATCAAGGTTGATTTTGAAGATGCTCAGGGATCTGTGAAAATGGAAAATCTAAAATTCAAAAACCTTGGCGATTTCGGTACAAAAGGAATCACAGGTCAAAGTGGATTTTTGAGTGGATTGGAAACTGAAAAAGATCAGTACCAAAAGATCATCAAACAATTGAAAACCAACAAAATTCTTAAAGCAGCTCTTGAAGATCCGGATGCTAAAAAAGGATTGCTGGATACCCTTCAGTCATTGATCAAAGAATTAGAAAGTAATAACACAACTCATAACAACTAAAAACACAAACAATGGCAAAACCAGAAGAATCAGTACAGGCTACATCAGCTCCTGTATTAGAACAAAAAAAGGGAGGTGCATCTTTAGAAAGCAGCCTTAATAAATTAGCACGTTACGGTGGTTTCGATTTGTTGGAAACCTCTATTGAAGGTGTGCAAAATATCAACCCGGACAGAAAAGCAAGAAGAAAAATTTTTCTTACAGAGCTGGCTAAAGAAAAAGAGAGAGAAACGCTTAAGAAAACTCTTGAACTTTGGGCAAGTGTGATCAGTAAAAACGATTCTTTAACCGATATGGTTGCGAACTGTGAAGACCAAAGAAAGTCTTCTGAAGATCTTCTTTCTAAAAACTTATCAAAAGCGGTTGATATCACAAGAGAACTGGAAGCGAACTACAGAACTGCAGCACTTTTCTACAAAAATACAGAATCTGATAAAGTAAAAAATATTACTGTTGTTAATGCTAATTTGGAGCAGTTAAAAGATCTTGATAACACGAGATTTATTGACACTATTCACGCAGAATTATCAGATAACTACGACAGATTAGATCTTAAAAATAACTATGGAATTCTTGTAATTCCGGGGTATTTAGGTTCTAATAAAGTGGTTGAAAAATGGGCAAAACTGGCTCACGAAAATAAAGTGATGTTAGTTACCGATTTTGAACATCTTGATGAACCAGATGATGTAATGGAAATGTTTGATCAGGCTTATTTGACTGGTGGAGACGTCTACAGAGCCAATGTTTTGATGACTTGTAACTGGTTGGTTGGAAGAGGAAGATTCGAAGATATCAACGAAACTGAAGATCTATTTATTCCACCTTCTGCGGCTTTGGCAGGGAAAATTTACCATACATTAATGTCCCAGGTAACTGCAGGTAAAAAGTTTGGAGGAATCAATGAAGTTGATGGTGTTAAATTCGATTTGAAGAAAAGTGAAATTGCCAATCTTGAAAACTTAGGACTTATCCCAATGGTAAATGAGTATGGGAAAGTAATGGCGTTCTCAGGAAAAACATTGTTTAACGGAGATAACTTAGGACTTCAGACGTATTCTGTGGTAAGAGTTTTCGATTATGTGACCAAAGTTTTGATGGATTTCTTAAACAGAAGAGCATTCGAAAACTTCACGGCAGTTACCAGAAAAGAAATTATGAACCAGATTGTTCGTTTCCTTGACGGAATTACAGGTCCTGGTAAACTGATTGAAAATTTTGAAATCAGAAAATTCGAGCAGGATCCTATACAAAAAGGCAGAATTCATCTTGATATTCATATGAAACCTTATTTCCCGGCTAAAAACTTCCTGATTAAAATGGATGGTCACAAAGGTGACGATGGAAATGAGTGGGAAACGGAGTATGAGCAGAAGTAAAAAACTGGATAGCAGATTAGGAATTAGAAAATAGACAAACTGTTTTCGTCATAATTTTAAATTATTTTTTCCTATTTGTTGTTCGTCATTTTGTGATTTGGTAACGCGGGAAATTATTTCCCGCGTTTTTTTATAGGCTTATTTTGGACATAATTAAAAAAAATATTGAATTTATATTTTTCAACGATTTGGAATTATTGAATTTTTATTTTAAATTTTCACTTCTTTATTTTGAGATATATAATTTTGGTTAGATTATTTATAATGGATATGCAAATGAAATTTCCAATATAAGTTAAGCTACATTTTTGTAAATTTTATTTTTATTGTTAAATTCTTCAATAGTTCTATAATTCAGAGTACTGTGCCTTCTTTTTTTATTATACCATATTTCAATATATTCAAAAATCTCAAGTTCTATTTGTTCCCTTGTGATAAGCTTGTTTCCGTAAATCAGTTCTGTTTTCAATGATTTGAAGGAACTTTCAGCTACTTCGTTATCCCAACAATTGCCTTTCCTGCTTATACTCCTTTTTACTCCATAAAATGCAAGAGTATTTGTAAATTTTTTATTTGCATACTGAACATCTATGTCTGAATGAAAAATTAATTTGCTACCTACTTTTCTATTTTTGACAGCCATTTTCCAAGCAGCTAAACTTGTCTCCGTTGTACTCATCCCAGTACTTGAGCTCCAACCAATTACTTTTCGATCAAACAAATCTATAATTGCTGTTAGGTATAAACAACCATCTTTGGTTTGGAGATAAGTGATGTCATAAGCCCCAAGCTTGGGATGGACTGCCAACCAAAAAGTTTCTATTCAGGATGTTCTCTGCAACCAAATAATTGTGTTTTGAATATGTTGTTACTCTAAATTTCCTGCTTAATCTACTTCTTAAACCAAGCTCTTTCATATATTTTGCAACCGTTATTTTGCCGGTTTTAAAAACTGAAGATTCTAATTCTACAGTAATTCTGGGACTTCCATAGCGCTGCTTTGATGCAAAATAAATAGATGTTATTTGTTTTTTTATGTCTTTTTTTCTTCTCTCTCTCTCTCTCTCTCTATTAGAAAGAGGCCTTGCCTTCCATTTATAATAACTACTGTAGCTTACTTTTAAACACTGCACATTTTTTCAATCGGAAATAAAGATTCATGATTCTTAATGAACTTGTATTTCATCGACCGCTCTTGGAAAAATGGCGATTGCTTTTTTCAATATATCGCGCTCAAGCTCTGCATCTCTAAGTCTTTTTTCTAATTCATGAATTTTTTCTTGCTCTGGAGTTTGTTTGAAATTACCCTTTCCTGGAAAACTCATCTCTCCAAACTCCTGATAATCTTTTCTCCATTTGTAAAGCATCGTAACTTCAATACAAAGCTCTCTTGCCAGTTCCAAAATATTAGATCGCTCATAGCTCAATTGAACTGAAGCCGGATCATAGATTTTTCGCCCTTGTTTCATACGTTACAATTAAGGTTTTATGCCTAACTCTAACTGGATGCTAAATTAGTGTATCCATAAAAAACCCTAGATAGAAATATCTGAGGTTTTTTGTTTTTAATCTGATTTGATTTTGACAAACTTTAAAAGTTTAATATTATTTTAATTAATCATAATTTAAAAACTAAAAACATTCAAATCAATAGCTTTAAACTAAGTCTTTCTTTTAACATTTTACTTATTTAAAAGCTTTCTCCAATCTTTCAATTCTCAACCTCATTATTTTTTTCATTAAATTCGTAGTAAATATATCCTTGATGAATATTCTTCTTTTGGAGGACGACCTCATTCTCTCTGCAGAATTGAGTAAGTTTTTGGAGTCAAACCGTTTTACCACCGACAGAATTTATGACGGAGAAACCTTTCTGCGCCAAATAAAAAATAATTCTTATGATCTGTATCTTTTAGATATCAATGTTCCAAAGATAAACGGATTGGATGTCTGTCAAACCATTAGGTCTTTCGATAAAAATACACCTATCATTATCATTTCCGCCTACGGAGATCTTTCAGATAAAAAAGATGCTTTTACAAGGCTGGCTGATGATTATCTGGTAAAACCTTTTCAGTTTGAAGAGTTATTGTTGCGTATGAATTCTTTATTGAGAAGAAAAGTGCCGACTGATAATGCGGATCAGGACATTATCAGAGTTGACGATTTAATTATCAATAAAACCGAACAAAAAGTCTTCAGAGCAGGAAACGAAATTGCTTTGACCTTAAAAGAATTTCAGCTCCTAGTTTATCTGGCAGAAGCGCAAGGAAGGACGGTTTCAAAACAGCAGATTACCGAAAACGTCTGGGAACATAATTTTAATACCAACACCAATACCGTTGAGGTTTACATCAATTTTCTTAGAAAGAAATTAGATAAAGATTTTAAAGTGAAGTTGATTCACACGCGTTCAGGTTTCGGGTATTATTTAAATCCTTTGTAGATGTCTTTAAAAAGGAAAATTGCGCTCACGCTTAGCATCTCGTTTTCATTACTTTTTGGTATTGTTCTCATCATTATTTATGTTTCTTTTAATGATTTCAGAAAGGAGGAGTTTAAAGAAAGGTTTGTCCGTAGATTAGATTTTACAACCAACTTTATTTCTAAGTCTAAAAACTTTGAGAACGAAGCACCCATTTTCTTCAATGAAAATTCAGATAATGTCTTGTTGAATGAAACAATTTTGATTTTTAATGCTAAAAAAGAACTGATTTACAGTACTATAAAAGACAGAAAAGTAACATGGGATAAAAATATTTTACAGGAAGTTGATCAAAAAAAAGCCGTTCACCAAGAAAATACCTATCCTGAAGTATACGCTGCTTTGAAAAACATCAACGGCGAAAATTATTACATTCTCACCAGCGCATTTGATACGAACGGACAGTCGAAATTGGATTATCTAAAATATCTTTTAATTACCGCTTTCATCACTTGTACGCTTCTGATTGGATTTTTCAGCTATTATTTTATGGGCAAATTTCTTCAGCCGTTGGAAGATTTGAACAAAGAAATTTCTGAGGTGACCGCACATAAGCTGACAACACAGATTCCTGTAGAGCAGTCGAATGATGAAATCAGTATTCTTGCGCAGTCTTTTAATACGATGATTGTTCGTCTGAATGATGTTTTTCAGTCACAAAAAGATTTTACGGCAAGTGCATCGCACGAAATCCGAACACCGATTACCAGAATGGCCTTCCAATTGGAAAATTTAATTAAACTCGAACAGCATTCTCCCGACACACTTTCAGCATTGAAGCAAATGTTAAAAGATGTCTATCAGCTTTCAGATTTAACGAACTCTCTTTTGCTGCTCACAAAATTCGATAAAGAAAATATTCAGACGATATATGAGGAAGTACGAATTGATGAAGTTATATTTGAATCTTTCGAGCGTGTTCAAAAAAGTTTTCCCAATCTCAATATGGATTTTTTGATCTCTGAAAATACTTCCGACCAGGCTTTTCTGACGTTAAAAGGAGTACAATCGTTACTCACTATTGTTTTTATCAATTTATTTAAAAATGCTGCTGTCTATTCCGACGATTCTGAAGCGAAAGTTTTAATCACAGAAAATGAATCTCAACTCATCGTAGACGTTGTATCAGCCGGAAATACCATTTCAACGGAAGAGCAACCCAAATTATTTGATGCCTTCATGCGTGGAAATAATTCTCAAAACATCACAGGCTCCGGTCTTGGACTCCGAATTGCTAAAAGAATCCTCGAATATCACAATGCGAAAATAAATTACAACTCGCCTGCTGAATATACCAATAAGTTTACGGTTACTTTTAATAAATAATATTTTTGAACCATTAAGAATTTGAAGTAAGGAAGAATATTAAGCTAAGCTTCCCTTTAAGCAGTGTAGTTGAGAATTCATATAATTCTATGCGATCACTCGTAATTGAAAATAGTTTGTGTTTCTTTGTTAAGTTTACGCCTTTGTATCTCTTAAAAAAAGGTCAATATTTAAAATTCTTTGTTTGGCTTTGCGTCAAATTAAGCAGTATAACAAATAATTTCTAAATCATTCAATTTTAAATTTTTTTTTTGAAAAATACTGTGGGGCAATTTATTAAATAGTCTGCTTTTAAGAAAAAATCTATATGATTTTCTTAAAGAATCATAATCTTTTCACCCTCCTTAATGGTTCAAAATTAATGCTTCAAAAAACGTTTCAAACTCCTCCCAAGATCAATTTAATTTTTTTTTAAGCCTCCTTTAAGGTCGTTTTAATCGAGCAGCTGCACTTTTGTCATCAAAATTGAGAGAATGAACAAAATTGCAGGACTGTTCGTTGTTATTTCTTCGATGATGACAGCGCAACAGCAAATGTCGCTTTTGGATTGCGAAAATGCCTTTCAGCAAAATAATCTTCAGCTTCTTGCCGAACAGTACAACATCAATATGGCTGATGCTGATATTCTGCAGGCTAAAATCTGGGAACTTCCGCAGATGAGTGGTTACATCAATGCATATAATCCCGAGGACAGAAAAGTTTTAGATGCCGGTAAAGCCAAAGGTTTTGAAGTGACACAGCTGATTTACATGGGCGGAAAGAAGAAAAATGAAGTCGCTTTTGCAAAATCCAATAAAGATTTGGCGCAGCTTCAATTTACGCAATTGCTGGTTGAATTAAGAACACAGCTTCATACCAATTACTACAATCTTTATTATGAAAAACTGAAGCTTGAAAATACAAATAAGCAATTGGGATATATGAATGATCTATTGAAAGCTTATAAAGTACAATCTGCTAAAGGAAATGTTTCGTTAAAAGATGAAGTGAGACTGCAAAGCATCGTCATTCAGTTGAATAATGATAAACTGGGAATCAATAAAGACATTTTGGAATTTGAGCAAAACTTAAAAGTTCTTACAGGAATTGCCGAAAATATAGAGCCTCAGATTTCAGATGACGAAGTAAAACAAATTCTTGCTGCGCAACCATTTGGTGATGAATCTGATTTAAAAAGGAAAGCCATCGAAAACAACGCAGATTATTTATTTAATCTAAAACTGATTGATAATTCTAAACTGTATGCTCAATGGCAAAAATCTCTCAATGTTCCGGATCTGAATGTGGGTGCAGAATATGATCAAGCTTCCGGAACTTTTAGAAATGAAGTCAATGTAAAGGTTGGAATTCCGATTCCGCTTTGGAAAGTGAATAAAGGAAATGTGCAGAAAGCTAATTTTGCCATTCAGCAAAATCAGAGAAATGCAGAATTTCAAAAACTGAATCTCGAAACTAAAGTGCAGTCCGCTTTTCAAATGTGGAAAAATCAGTATGAACAGTTGCTAGAAATTAAATCTACCGACCTCGATAATCTCGACTTAGTCTATAACGGAATTCTGAAAAACTTCAGAAACGGAAACGTCAATCTCATCGATTTTACAGATTTTATGGAAAGTTACCGTCAGACTTCGCTTCAGATCTATGATATGAAAAACGAACTGATACAGTCTGCAGAACAACTCAATCAATTGGTACAAACGAAAATCTTCTATTAAAAATGAATAAATTAATATTCCCCATAATTACAGCACTTTTTTTAACGTCTTGTTCAAAAGAGTTACCACCAAAACAAATTCAGACAAAAGGTTTTGAGCTGAGCAATACGATGCTCGAATCCATCACCACAGCAAAAGCTGAATTCAAAAACATAGAAGACACCTACAGTTTTTACGGAAAAATATCTGCAGACAGAAATTCTTACATCGACGTTTATCCTTTGGTCGGCGGAAATGTAATGAGTGTAAATGTTGAATTGGGAGATTATGTAAAGAAAGGTCAGGTTCTCGCCACCATAAGAAGTACAGAGTTGGCAGATGTTCAGAAAGATGTAAGTGATGCTAAAACCGATTTATTGGTTGCTCAAAACAACTTGCGTGTTGCCAAAGAAATGTACGAAGGAAAGCTGACGACCGAAAGAGATGTTTTAGAAGCGAAAAGTCAGTTGCAGAAAGCACAAGATCAAATGCAGAGATCTTCCGCAGTAAGTACGGTTTACAATGTGAAAAGAGGAAATATTTACAGTGTTCTCGCTCCAATCAACGGATATATTGTTCACAAAGACATCAACAAAGACATGCAGCTGAGAAGTGACCGAAGTGAAAATATTTTTGATGTGGCCAATACCACCAACGTGTGGGCAATTATGAATGTCAATGAATCTGATATTGATAAAATTACTCTAGGAATGACCGCACAGGTTTCTACATTGTCATATCCGGATAAAGTTTTTGATGGTAAAATTGATAAAATATTTAAAATCATCGACCCACAGACGAATGCGATGCAGGCGAGAGTGGTTTTAGATAATGCCAACGGATTATTGATTCCGGAGAGTAAAGCGACCATCAAAGTTTCAAAGTCTGAAAATGCTTCAGCGCTTTCCGTTCCCTCAAAAGCAGTCATTTTTGATTATGACAGAAGTTTTGTGGTTGTTTTTAAATCCCGAACAGATGTCAAAGTAAAAGAAATAAAAGTCTTGAAACAACTCGGTGATGTCACTTACATTTCAGAAGGTCTGGCGGAAGGAGAAAATGTAATCACAAATAATCAGTTGTTGATTTACCGTTCACTGAAAAACTAAGATGAACATTAAACATTCAGGGAAATCTTTGATTTTCTTTCTAATGTGCTCTTTTAAGCAAAATAAAGTATAAATCTCTAATTTGACTTATGTGTTTAAATCATTTAAACGATTTTCTTAGTTAAAGTTTTTCAAAATTAAACATTTAGTTATTAATCTGACATCTAAAGCTAACCTCTAATTTCTATCATGAATAAATTCATTAAAAATATCATTTCATTTTCACTCAAAAATAAAGCCTTCACCTTTATTTGGGTAGCGGTTTTGGCGGTTGCGGGTTTTATCAGTTTCAAAAATATGCCGATTGAAGCTTTTCCTGATGTCACCAACACTCAAATCGTCATCATCACCCAATGGAATGGCCGAAGTGCCGAAGAAGTGGAGCGTTTTGTTACGACACCCATTGAGCTGGCGATGAGTCCGGTTCAGAAAAAAACAAGCGTGAGAAGTACCACGATGTTCGGACTTTCTATTGTTAAAATTCTCTTCGATGATGGAGTAGACGATATGTTTGCCAGAAATCAGGTTAACAATCAGCTTCGAAATGTGAGTCTTCCTGATGAGGTTGACCCGGAAGTGCAACCACCTTACGGACCGACCGGAGAAATTTTCAGATATACTTTACAAAGCAAAACCAAAGATTCAAGAGAGTTGCTGACATTACAAAACTGGGTGATCGACCGTGCGCTGAGAGGCGTTCCGGGAGTAGCAGACATCAACGTTTTTGGTGGTCAGGATAAAGTGTTTGAGTTGAGTATTGACCCTAGAGCTTTAGATAAATACAACCTGACACCTCTGCAGGTTTTTGAAGCCGTAACGAAAAGCAATTTAAATGTTGGTGGAGATGTTATTGAGAAAAACGGACAAGCCTACGTTGTTCGGGGAATTGGTTTGGTACAGTCCAATGAAGATATCGGAAATATCACGATTCAAAACGATAGCGGAAACCCGGTTTTGGTTAAAAATGTCGCAGAAGTTCACGAGAGTTCGTTGCCAAGGGTAGGGCAGGCCGGTCTGAATAAACAGGATGATACCGTAGAAGGAATTGTGGTGATGCGAAAAGGTGAAAACCCTCGTGAGGTTTTGGTTGGTGTGAAAGCTAAAATTAATGAGCTGAACGAGAAAATCCTGTCGAAAGATGTAAAAATGGTCACTTTCTACGATCGTGATAATCTGATGGATTTCACCACAGAAACAGTAATGCATAATTTACTGGAAGGAATTATTCTGGTGACGGTTATTGTTTTAATATTCATGGCAGACTGGCGTACAACTTTGATTGTTTCCATCATCATTCCTTTATCCTTATTGTTTGCTTTCTTGTGTTTAAAAATGGCGGGCATGAGTGCTAATTTATTATCACTTGGAGCAGTGGATTTTGGGATTATCATCGATGGAGCCGTCGTCATGGTCGAAGGAATCTTTGTGATGCTCGACCATAAAGCCAAAAAATATGGTCCTGAAAAATTCAACAAAATGGCAAAAGCCGGCTGGATCAAACAGACCGGAACAGGTTTGGGAAAAGCAATTTTCTTTTCAAAATTAATTATCATTACGTCATTAATTCCAATTTTCTCATTTCAGAAGGTGGAAGGGAAGATGTTTTCACCATTGGCATTCACGCTTGGTTTTGCATTGATTGGAGCTTTGATTTTTACGCTGACTTTGGTTCCGGTTCTTACTCATCTGCTTTTAAATAAAAATGTGAGAGAAAAGAACAATCCGTTTGTGAATTTCTGGGACAGAATCGTGCTGAAAGGTTTCAGTTTTACATTTAAACATAAAAAATTCAGTTTAATTGTTGCACTGTCTTTCATGGCAGTCACATTATTTTCTGGGAAATTTTTAGGAACAGAATTCTTACCTCAATTAAATGAAGGTTCATTGTGGATCACTGCAGAAATGCCGATGAGTTCATCTTTAAAAGAATCGTTGAAGACTGCCGATATTCTGAAAAAAGACATCATGGGCGTTCCCGAAGTGACTGATGTTCTGGCGCAAACCGGACGAAGCAATGACGGAACAGATCCCAACGGTTTCGGATTTGTGCAGTTTGCAGTGAATCTTCAGCCAAAAGATCAGTGGAAAAGAAAAATCAATTATGAAGAACTGGTAGAAGAAATTGATAAAAAACTCAGAAATTATCAGGGAATTACTTTCAACTATTCTCAGCCAATTTCTGATAACGTGGCAGAAGCCGTTGCAGGTTTTAAAGCTGAAAATGGAATTAAAATTTATGGTGACAATTTGCAGACGCTTGACCGATTGGCAGATGAGGTTTTAAAATCCATCAAAGATGTAGAAGGTGTAAAAGATGCTGGGATTATTAAAAATATCGGTCAGCCTGAAGTGAGTGTTGTTTTAGATAGAAATAAAATGGCGGCTTACGGCGTAATGCCGGATGATGCCCAGTCCGTTTTGGAAATGGCATTCGGTGGAAAAACGGCTTCAGAAATGTTCGACGGCGAAAGGAAATTCCCAATCAGGCTGCGTTATTCTGAAGAGTACAGAAAAGATGAAAAAGACATTGCTTCACTCATGGTTCCTACGCAGGACGGTGCAAAAATTCCTTTAAAGGAAATCAGTACGATTGTAAAAGATAACGGTGCGGCATTTATTTACAGAGATGATATTAAAAGGTATATCGGAATTAAATTCTCCATCCGTGATCGTGATTTGGGAGGAACAATCGGTGATGCGCAGAAAGAAGTGGCAAAAATTAAAATTCCTGACGGATATTCTGTAGGCTGGACGGGTCAGTTTGAAAACCAGCAAAGAGCTACAAAAAGACTGACAGAGGTCGTTCCTATAAGTATTCTGGGTATTTTCTTCCTTTTATTCATCCTTTTTGGAAATATGAAAGATTCATTGTTGGTGTTGGCGAACGTTCCTTTCGCTTTAATTGGTGGAATTATCGCATTGCATGTAACGAATATGAATTTCGGTATTTCTGCCGGAGTGGGAATGATTGCTCTTTTGGGAATTTGTATTCAAAACGGAGTTATTCTCATCACAGAATTCCATCAGAATGTAAAAGACGGATTAAAAATAGATGAAGCAATCTTTAGTGGAGTTAAATCCAGGACGAGACCTGTAATTATGACAGCATTAATGGCGTCCATCGGACTTTTGCCCGCTGCCTTGTCTACAGGTATCGGTTCAGAATCACAAAAACCTTTGGCGATTGTAATCATTGGCGGATTAATTACGGCAACATTTTTAACCTTATTAATCTTCCCGATTATCTTTTGGGTATTTAATAAAACCAAGAAAACAGAAGTTTTATAGCTTAAAGGCTACTCATTAAAATTAAAAAAATCATTCTTTCATTTATCTTTATAAAGTTGAAGCCCGGAATAGAATAATCTATCTCGGGCTTCTTTATATGAAATCAAGTATGTTTTTAGAATCCTAAACCTACCGTAAATCCTCTTACAGGATTAGGATAAGTACCTAATGATGCAGCAGCTCCGGTTGCAGTATTTACTGTGTAAAGCTTTGTTTCTGTACCAACGGTTGCTAATAAATAAGCTTTTTGGCTCATGCTTCCGATGTCGAAACCATTTGCTTGAGTGATATTGATGCCCAAAGCACCACGATCAACCAAGATCCCTCCATTTGGTGGGTTTTGAAGATATAATCTGTCAGTATTATGGTCAATTACAAACAATTCAGTGGCAGTTGCTCCGGCAAAATTATTTGTATAAGCTGCAGCACTTACAGCTACCGGAGTAGGGGTAAGATTGGTGTCAACAGCCGTAACTGCTCCTGTAACAGGATCTAATCTTAAATTCTGTCCACTATTACTCACCACTCGGATTTTATCAACGGTAGGATTAAAATCAAATCCAAACTCAGTTCCTACAAGAAGAGTAGTTAGCACACCAGTACCCACTTGAGTTGCTGCACCAGTACCTAAATTAATCGTATAAATCCTGCTTGAGTTTCCTAATGCGTACAATTGTCCGTTTAAAGGTCTGAAATCAATTCCAAGAATTCCTTCTCCGGTTTGTAGTCCTGTAATTGCTTTAGTAACAGGCTCTGGTTTATTAGGATCAAAAATTTGTAATGCATTTGAGTTGTCAATTGCGTAAGCAACAGCGTTAGTTGGGATAGCGATATCAACAATTTTTTGAGGCAATGTACCGATGCTTGATGCTTTTCCTGTAGTAAGGTCTACGCTGTATAGGGCATTTTGACTTCCACTTGTAACTGCCATTAAAGCATTTGCGTTATCAGGGCTGATGTCAAATGCTGCCTGACCTGAGAATGTAAAGCCTAAACTTCCTACTTCTACCAAAGTTCCATTATTAGGTGGATCTTGTTTGAATAGTTTTCCTGATGTTACATCAAGATCATATAAAGTAGTTGTTGCAGCACCAGACTTACTGTTGGTGTATGCAATCCCTGCAATTGCAGCTGTCGTTGCGATACTTGTATCAGTAGCTGCTGTAACTCCGTTTTCAGGATTGATACGAAGATTTTGTCCCGTGTTTGATACCAATCTGATACGGTCAACTGTAGGATTGAAGTCAATAGACACAATAGTACCCGAAACAGCAGGAGTAAATGCTGTAGTACTTACCGCTCTGCTTGTTGCAGTAGCTGTATTAATGATATACAATTTACTGTTATTGGATACTGCATAAAGTTCTCCGGTAGCAGGTCTGAAATCGATACTTAATAATTTTTCTCCCGTTGGCAGTCCTGTGATAGGCTTGGTGGAAGTCATTACGTTACTGTTTTTAGCATTAAAAGCTAAAAGGTCGTTATTAGTACTCAAACCGTAGACCATAACGTCTGGTGCAACGGAAGGTGTTTCTGGTGTACTCATATCGTCGTCATCGTCGCAAGAGATGATAGTGACAAAGGCAAATGTAGCCAGACAAATGTTGAATAGTTTTTTCATAAAATTTATTTTAATTGATAGTTTCGTCTAAATATACGAGAGAAAAATAAACTTGGATTTGTAAAGTGTTTTTTTTAATTCATTTTTTTGTTATAAATTTGCAATTCCAATTTAGGGAAAATGGATGTTTGCATTTTTTTTGGTTTGAATACTAATTTTTTTTAACAAAAAGATTTTAGTATTTAAAAAATCATTATATTTGCACACTGAAAATTTGAATAAACAATAAAATAAATAATTTAATATCATGGCAAAGGAAACGTTTAATCGTAACAAACCACACTTGAACATTGGTACTATTGGTCACGTTGACCATGGTAAAACTACACTTACTGCAGCTATTTCTGCTGTATTGGCTAGCAAAGGTCTTGCTGAGAAAAAAGATTTCTCTTCTATTGACTCTGCTCCAGAAGAAAAAGAAAGAGGTATTACTATCAATACTGCTCACATCGAATACGAAACTGAAAAAAGACATTACGCTCACGTTGACTGTCCAGGTCACGCAGATTACGTAAAGAACATGGTAACTGGTGCTGCTCAGATGGACGGTGCTATCGTTGTATGTGCTGCTACAGACGGACCAATGCCTCAAACTAGAGAGCACATCCTTCTATGTCGCCAGGTAAACGTACCTAGAATCGTTGTTTTCATGAACAAAGTTGACATGGTAGACGATGCTGAATTATTAGAGCTAGTTGAAATGGAATTGAGAGACTTATTGTCTACTTACGAATTTGACGGAGATAACTCTCCAGTGATTCAAGGTTCTGCTTTAGGTGCTCTTACAGCTGCTACTGCTGAAGGAGGTGCTAAGACTGATGACCAATGGTTCAAATCTGTTGAGCAATTAATGGATGCTGTTGACGAATGGATCGAGCAACCACCAAGAGATACTGATAAGCCATTCTTGATGCCAATCGAAGACGTATTCTCTATTACAGGTAGAGGTACTGTTGCAACTGGTAGAATCGAAGCTGGTATTATCAACACAGGGGATCCTGTAGATATAATCGGTATGGGTGAAGAAAAGTTGACTTCTACTATTACAGGAGTTGAGATGTTCAGAAAGATCCTAGATAGAGGTGAAGCTGGAGATAACGTAGGTCTATTGTTGAGAGGTATTGAAAAAACTGACATCAAGAGAGGTATGGTTATCGCTAAGAAAGATTCTGTGAAGCCTCACAAGAAATTCAAAGCTTCAGTTTATATCCTTTCTAAAGAAGAAGGTGGACGTCACACTCCATTCCACAACAAATATCGTCCTCAGTTCTACGTAAGAACTACTGACGTTACAGGTGAGATCTTCTTACCAGAAGGTGTAGAAATGGTAATGCCTGGTGATAACTTAGAGATCACTGTAGAATTGTTACAGCCAATCGCTCTTAACGTAGGTCTTAGATTTGCGATCAGAGAAGGAGGTAGAACAGTTGGTTCAGGTCAGGTTACTGAAATCTTAGACTAATCATCTTAATATAATTAAAGTTCCGTAAGGAAACTTACGGAACTTTTAATCTACGGGCATCGTCCAATGGTAGGATACCGGTCTCCAACACCGTTGATCAGGGTTCGAATCCTTGTGCCCGTGCAAAAAGAAAATAATGAGCTTAGTAGAATTTTTAAAAGGTTCTTATCACGAATTTAGACACAAAGTAGAGTGGCCAAAGTGGTCTGACTTACAGTCTTCAACTATTGTTGTTACTGTAGCAACTGTTATTTTGGCATTGTTTACCTTTGGCGTTGATGAATTGTTTTCAAAATCAATCAGCAACATCATCGGAATACTAATCAATACCTTCAACTAATAAAGTATTTTCCCATAATGAGCGAATTGAAATGGTATGTGCTGAAAGCAATCAGCGGACAGGAAAATAAAGTGAAAAACTATATTGAGACAGAAATCAAACGTTTAGGGTTTGAGCAGTATGTTACTCAGGTAGTGATTCCTATGGAAAAGGTTATTCAGCTTAGAAATGGGAAGAAAGTGCCAAAAGAAAGACCATACTATCCTGGTTATCTGATGGTAGAAGCTGAGTTGATGGGAGAAATTCCTCACGTGATCAAAAACATTCCTGGGGTGATTTCTTTCTTGAGTTTAACCAAAGGTGGAGATCCTGTTCCGATGAGAAAATCTGAGGTCAACAGAATGCTTGGAAGAATGGATGAGCTTTCAGAATTTGCTTCAGATGCAGAAATTCCATTCATCGTTGGTGAAAACGTAAAAGTAATCGATGGACCATTCAATGGTTTCAACGGTACAGTAGAGAAAATCTTGGAAGACAAGAAGAAGGTAGAAGTTTCTGTTTTGATCTTCGGAAGAAAAACTCCAATGGAACTAAGCTTTTCGCAGGTAGAAAAAGTATAATACTTTTCAGATATAAAAAAAACCGCTCAGAAATGAGCGGTTTTTTTGCTTTATTATTTTTCACATCCCTCAAAGGATAGTAATGATTTTAAAAAGTATATGAAGTGAAGTGATTTTTAAAATTGATTTTACAAATTTATTTTGTTTTATTAGTTTGTAAATTCTCCATAATCTCTTTTTTTTATTATAATTTTTATTTTTAACTTACTGATAATCATGTTTTTAATCATGAGTGTGCTTGTCTTTTTTATTTTTTGTTATATGTTTGTGATCTAACAATTAAACATATTTTATGAAAAAGAAAAAAGTTATTCTTACTGCCTTTTTAGCATTTATGCTTTTAGATATTATCTCTTGTTTAAAATCATGATGATCAAGAAGTTTCTAATGTCGCTCAGGAAAATTCTCAAACTATGTCATCGGCAAGAATGAGCTCAACTGGAGGATTCTTTACTCCGGGTGGAGAATTAGGTTTAAGTAATTCTCAAATTTCAACAGTCTACGATAAAATTAATGTTAATGATTTTGATAATCTAAGAGGATTAATAATATATACTGTAGGTAACGAAACGGGAGGTGAAGTTAATTTGGATAATCTAAAAGCTGTATCAGTTTTTCATTATCGTGGTGAAAAGCTTGAACATTCATTTTATTCGAAAAATGAAAATGATATATTTGAAAACTTACCTTATTTAACAGCTTTAAGTAATGGAGGTGGTTATGAAGAAGTTAATTTTGCGGTATTTTATTCAAATATATATAAGAAATATAATAACCTTTCTGCTTATACAATTTTGAATACTACTGTTTATGATACCAAACCATTGGCAAATGAAGCTAATCCAAATAGTGATTTTGTTGGGTCAAAAGATTTACTCGAAAGAGAGCAATGGCTATTGGTGAACTTGTTTCGCTAGAATCAACTCCTAATCAAGATACAAAAGAAGCTTTAGGTAAGCTATATAATAATTATGGGAATAGATGTTGTGGTACATTTCCTCCAAAATTAACTATTTCTATCCAAGATATTGCAGAGCCGCCATTTCCTGGTGAAGGACCTGGAGAGAATCCTCCTATGAATCCAGAAGGTCCTTGTCCACTACTTCAAGCAAGATCGAAAGTGATGGAAGAAGGAAGGTCTTATACTTCTAATTTTAATTCACAATTAGCTTATGAAATGAGAGATGGAATTATGCAGGATAGTTTTTTTTGGACTTAAGTATATAGAATACTACTATAACACCAGTTTTCATGGTTGCAATATGGATTATTCGGATGCAATAAAAATTGCTGTTTTAATGCCTAAAATATTTAATTTTTATAATAATTATAAGGGTATGAAAAGTACTGAAATAGGTATTGATAATGATATGAAAGAAGAAGTTTTTTCTTTGATAGAATCTTTACGACAAAAAAATAGCAATAATGCAAATCTTAATATTATATTTGATAATGTAAAGAAAGATGTCGGTTTTTTACATAATAAAACGATTTCTGAAATTAATGAGGTATTATATTAAAACATTTTTGCTTATACTTTTTATCAGTGTAATAATAGAAAATATATTTTCGTCAATTGCTCCATTTTTAGTTGGGGCAATTGGCATTTATTATGTGGTTACGTATCCCATTTGCATCGTTGCTATTCTAATAATACTGCACTTTCTAAATACGTACTTAAGTGGTAAATTAAATTTTATTCTCAGATTATATTGTCTCTATTTTTTCACGATTTTGTTCTACAATATTCTGAACGACTTTTTCCCGTTTCGCTTTGAAGGGTATAAAGACATGGTAGGACTTAGTGTTGAGAAATATTATAAAACTCTTGTGATCTTATATGTTTGTGGAGCTATTAATTCGGGATATTTTTTTTCAAAATACAAATTATTGGTAAGAAGAGATCTTATTTTTATTTTACTATTTTTCATAAGCATTGTCATCATGAAGTTTTTCCAGCTTCAAAATATTATTGATCAGTTAAAACTAATTTCATGAAAGAAAGTATTAATAATTTTTTGAAGGATTTGATTGAGTTTAAGGTTGATGAAAAACTGCTAATTAAACTAACGATCACATTTATTTTGATGACTGTGGTGGGTACATTGTCTCATGAGTTTGGTCATTATGTGGTAGTTGAAATTTTAGGGATGGATGGAGAAATACATTATTCCTATATGAGAACAAAAAAAATGAGAATTATCGCCTTCTATTTAAATGGGAAAGTATATTAATTTCTTTAGGTGGTCCTATTCAGACAATGTTGACAGGTACTTTGGGTTTTCTGTTTTTATATGAATTTAAAAGTGAAATACAAAAAAAAACAAAATTAAGTACAAAACATTGGACAATAATTTTCATGACAATATTTTGGCTTAGACAGACAGCAATTGCTTCTATGGAAATATTTGTTTATATTTTTAAAGGGCGTATTATGCAGAATGGTGACGAAAGCCGTGTTTCTCTAAAATTAGGATTGCCAGTATATACTTTAGATTTTCTAACAGGTTTTGGTGGTTTGGTCATTGTTTCAATCGTAATTTTTAAATTTATTCCACTTAGTCAAAGATTTACTTTTGTTTTATCCGGTTTAGTGGGTGGAGTTTTAGGATATATTCTTTGGATGGAAATTCTAGGACCCAAAATTTTGCCTTAATTTCATATTCTTTCTAAAAATCAATCAATTACTTTTGCTAATTAAAAAATATTTCATAATTTTGCAGTCCGAAAAGTAGGTTTACTTTATGTGAGTGCGGTAACCTGCTGAATAATAAATGCTTCCAAACTCATTAATTATTCAATTTTTAAAAAACAAACAATGGCTAAAAAAGTCTTTAAAATGGTTAAGCTCCAAGTGAAAGGAGGAGCAGCAAACCCATCTCCACCAGTAGGTCCGGCATTAGGTTCTGCAGGTGTGAACATCATGGAGTTTTGTAAACAATTTAACGGAAGAACTCAGGATAAGCCAGGTCAAGTTTTACCTGTAGTTATTACAGTGTACGAAGACAAATCTTTTGAATTCGTTATTAAAACTCCACCTGCAGCAATTCAGTTAATGGATGCAGCTAAAATCAAAGGAGGATCCGGTGAACCAAACAGAAACAAAGTAGGTGCTGTATCTTGGGCGCAAGTTCAAAAAATCGCTGAAGATAAAATGACAGATCTTAACTGTTTTACTTTGGACTCAGCTCTTTCTATGGTTGCAGGTACTGCTAGATCTATGGGATTAAGAGTAACAGGAACTAAACCAACTAACGCTTAAAACTAAGAGAAATGGCAAAATTGACTAAAAAGCAAAAGGAAGCTTTAAGCAAAGTAGAAAAAGGAAGAATTTATAACCTGGAAGAAGGTGCTGCTCTTGTAAAAGAAGTAAACACTGCAAAGTTTGATGCTTCTGTAGATATCGCTGTAAGATTGGGTGTAGACCCTAGAAAAGCTAACCAAATGGTAAGAGGTGTAGTATCTCTTCCTCACGGTACTGGTAAAGATGTTAAAGTTTTGGCTTTAGTAACTCCAGATAAAGAAGCTGAAGCTAAAGCAGCTGGTGCTGATTATGTAGGTCTTGACGAATATTTACAAAAAATAAAAGATGGTTGGACGGATGTTGACGTTATCGTTACTATGCCGGCTGTTATGGGTAAATTAGGACCATTGGGTAGAGTTTTAGGACCAAGAGGTTTGATGCCTAACCCAAAATCAGGTACTGTAACTATGGAAATTGGTAAAGCAGTAACTGAAGTAAAAGCTGGTAAAATTGATTTCAAAGTTGATAAATACGGTATTATCCACGCTGGTATTGGTAAAGTATCTTTCGATGCGGCTAAAATCAAGGAGAATGCTCAGGAATTAATCTCTACTTTGATCAAAATGAAACCAACTGCTGCTAAAGGTACTTATGTGAAGAGCATTTATTTGTCTTCTACAATGAGCCCAGGTATTGCAATTGATAGTAAATCTGTTAACTAATTATAATCCTTAAGACAATGACAAAAGACCAAAAAGTTGTAGCAATACAAGAGATCAAAGATTTGCTTCAGGATGCTAAAGTAGTTTATGTAGCAGATCTAGACGGTTTGAACGCTGCTAAATCTTCTGACTTCAGAAGACAGGCTTTCAAGCAAAATATCAAAGTAAAAGTTGTGAAAAACACACTTTTGCAAAAAGCAATGGAGCAGATTGAAGGAGTAGATTACTCTGAAATGTTCGAAACTTTCAAAGGTAACTCTGCATTAATGATTGCTGAAACGGCTAACGCACCAGCAAAATTAATCAAAGACTTTAGAAAAAAAGAAGAGAAGCCGGCATTGAAGTCAGCTTTTGTACAAGAAACTTTCTATGTTGGTGACAACAATCTTGATGCATTAGTAAGCATTAAGTCTAGAGAAGAAATGATCGGTGAAATCATCGGATTACTTCAGTCTCCAATTCAAAGAGTTGTTTCTGCTCTTCAAAACAAATCTGAAACTACAGAAGCTACAGCTGAAGAAGCTGCTCCTGCAGTAGAAGAAACTCCTGCTGAGGCGGCTCCAGAAGCTCCTGCTGCAGAAAGCACTGAGGAAACTCCAGCTGCTGAATAATTACTCTCAAAAAAATTAAATAAATAATCAACAAAAACATTACAACAATGTCAGATTTAAAAAATTTAGCTGAAACGCTAGTAAACTTAACAGTAAAAGACGTAAATGAATTAGCTACTATCCTTAAGGATGAGTACGGAATCGAGCCAGCTGCTGCTGCTGTAGTAGTTGCTGCAGGTGGTGGTGAAGCAGTAGAAGAAAAAACAGAATTCGACGTAATTCTTAAGTCTGCTGGTGCTTCTAAATTGGCTATCGTTAAATTGGTAAAAGATTTAACTGGTGCTGGTCTTAAAGAAGCTAAAGATATCGTAGATGGAGCTCCTGCTGCAATCAAAACTGGTATCTCTAAAGACGAAGCTGAAGCTCTTAAGAAGCAACTTGAAGAAGCTGGTGCTGAAGTAGAATTGAAATAATTTTCAATTTTTAAATATAAGGAAGCGATAAACTAAGTTTATCGCTTTTTTTTTGTACTATTTCCGGAATTCGCAATAGCTATTAACCAAATTTTGATGATGCAAAATAAATATGAGTAAGAAAATTCTGTTAGTGATACAAACAGAGCTGTATTGATGGTTAACTTCTAACCGTCTTATTGGATTATTTTAAACATAAGAAAATAGCAAAAAGGTTAAATTTTTACCTCTTCTTTTACTCTTCAATTAATAAATTTTAAAGCATAAATTTTTATGTTAAATTTACAATTGTTGATATATATCATTTTTAGAATTTCTTAACATACTGATTTTAAACTAAATCACATAGTTTTTCTATTTTTGCAAATCAGTAGTGGTTTTGAATAGTGGTGATTTACATAAATGTAAAAGTTCTAAGAACTTTGGTAGCGAAAAATTTAGATTTTTGCTGCGTTTTTTTGGTTTCATTATTTTCCTATTTCAACTTCAGTTTTTTAAAGCGCAAGAGCCTTCAAAAGAAGAGCATACAGATACAGCATTCATTTTTGTAGACCGAAATGTAGTTTTATTTTCTAAGGATGAAAGTTTCAACAAAAAACTTATATATAAAGAAGTAGCCTTATCAGAAGAAGGTTTGGGAAAATCACATTCAATTGCACAAAATCCCTCGATTAAAAATAAACGAGCTGTACAATATGATCTTACGGAAGAGATCAGATTGACACAAGAAAAGGTGAAGCAAATCACTCTTAAGAAGGTAAAACAAGAAATTGAAAAATTCGAAAGCAAAAATAAATCTTCTTTAAACAAAGAATTTTACCCACCACAATCTTCAGATAAATTTTCAGGTTCTAAGTTTAATGCTAAAGATTATATTGGTCCCAAACCTTCTAATCAGGATGTTTGTAAACAAGTATGTTTTTCAGAATCTTTTTTTATAAAGAAAGCGTTGGGTTTTCTGCACACCAAAAAATTCTTTTATTATAACAATAAATCTTTTGATGATTGTTTCTCTAATATCTTCTCTGTAAGACCACCTCCTTTTTATTCTTAATGTAACTTATTGTTCAAAAAATACTTGAGCACTTTCTTTTAGAGCAAGTGAAGTATTTATTATTTAACCCGTTGTGTATTTTGTAGACACTTTCAAGTGATCGATAATAAGGCTTTTGTATTTCTTTAGTAAATGAAATGCCATTCTTTATCTTATAAACAGAATTTATTGTAAAGACATTGTTTTTTCTGGTGATAAAAAGCGCTAGGCTATACAGAAAAATTGTGAAAAAGTGTAGATATTAAGCTAACAAAACTGTTTCGCTAATTTTCGAAAGCCAATAATTCAAAATGCACAACAAGCTATTATTTACTTTTTTTAACTAATATATGAAGAATATAATCAAGCTACTGCCCTTGTTATTTATTAGCATGAGCATAAGCGCACAAGTAGGTATTAATACTACTACGCCAAAATCTACACTCGATGTAAATGGAGATATCAATCTTAGAAACGAGCTTAAAGTAGGCGGCACAAAAAGTGTAGCAGGAAATCCCGGAACTGATAATCAGCTTTTAGTCTCGCAGGGAGATAATGCAACACCACAATGGAAAACTTCAAAACTCTCTTTTTATGAACAAGGAGAATATAGAATTACAGGATCTAATGCGATAACAGATGATACAGGCATCAACTTCGGATCAACAAGTATAGGGGATGGAGTTCCTAAAAATGCCATTGGAGAAAACCTTACCACTGCTTGGTCTGTAATTGATGGTTTAACCACGAGCTTAAAGGTGAGCGATCCTACAAACAGGATCAATTTGTATTTTCAAACTGGTGTTGAGATGTCAGATGTAGGAGACAATTCTGATCGTTTTGTACGTTTTGCATGCGGTATATTTTTAGATGACAAGCTTGCCGCATTAAGAGCAGACCAAATAAACGGAATACGATTGAAAGGCCAGAGAAATCAATCTATTTATACTTTAAATTATGTTGTCAATAATATTACTCCAGGTGTTCATACTGCAAAGGTTGCTTGTAGAAGAATTACTTCCAGTACTGCGGGGTATAATCTTTCAATAGGAAGAAGTATCTCTGCTACAAATCAAATCGCGGACAATTTTATGCTAAGATCAATTCTGAAATTTGATATTAGTGAATTGGTTAAAATTATTTATTAAAAATTATGATTACAAAAAAAATAATAGGGCTGCTTATTTTCGCATTGAGTGTTATCACTGTTGAAGCTCAATTAGGTGTAAACACAGAGACACCAAATGCAATTCTAGATGTTCAGGGGAATATTGGCGTTAGAAATAGAATTTATTTAGGAGGAAATAATACAGCTCCAGGTTTATTGGGTGATATAGGTACAGTGCTTGTTTCTCAAGGAGCTGCGAAACCACCAGTTTGGAAGGTTATCAGAAGACCAAATTTTGATCCTTTTCTTTATACAATATTTAATAATTCTGCCTCAGATACAGAAGTTGGTGTTATTATAGGAAATACAAATTCTGGTTATGACCTTAATACTGAAAATCAAACATTGGCAAGTTATGGCGGCACAGTAATTTCGGCACTTACAAAAAACTTTCAGATTGATAATGTTGATAATATTGCTGTACTGAGTTTTGAAACTATTGCTCATCTTCAATCTACGGCAACAAATGCGGGGGTAGATTTTTCTTGCGGAATTTTTGTGGATGATTTATTAAAAGGCGTAAGAGTTTATACTTTGAACCAGCCTACTTCATCACAATATACTTTTTATACTTACAATTTAATTGCTGTGGCAAAGACTCTCACTGTAGGTCCGCACAGTGCCAAGGTCGCTTGCAAAAGAAGAGCAAGCGTAGATTCTTTCACCGGTAATATAGGTATAGGAAGAATGGTCGCCAGCAACTTAAACAATTTTATGACACAGTCTTCATTGATGGTAGAAACGTACGAAAAACCATCGGCAACCAACATTGTACCTGTTTATAATCCATAAATAATGACTAATGAAATATAATATATTTAAAATTTTCATCCTGATGCTTCCTCTGAACTTTTTTTCTCAAAACGGGAAAGTAGGGGTAGCCACTACGAGTCCGCAAGCGACACTAGATGTCAACGGTACTACAAATGTAAATAATGAAATAAATTTGGGAGGCACTGATACTTCTGAAGGTAGTTCTGGTACAGCTGGAAGTATGATTTCTGCCAACGGATTAGCAAATCCTCAATGGAAAAACTTCGACTTACCTAGTGGTTATTTAGATGGTCTGGTTTTATCGGCTGCATATATCAAATCGGCTACTCAGGGAATAACTTTCGTTGGAACAGATAATGCTACAAATTTATCAGTGGGTTATTCAAAAGATACAGCAAAGCCTTCACATTGGAAAGACTTTCCTGAACTTAATCAGACTTTTAAAGTAAATAAACTTGGAAATATTGTTAATATCTCAGTACAGACATTAGCTCAAATAAATTCCGCTGCAACCGGGAGCTTGCTGGCAAGTTATGGTTGTGGTATTTATATTGATGGTGCATTGAAGTTTGTGAGAACAGGCATCGTTACAGGAGCATCAGGTTCATATCGTACTTTAAATCTTAATGCTTCAATACCTAATCTTTCTGTGCAATCTCATACTTTCCAGTTTGCATGTGCAGAGAGAAATATTCCTACAAATATTACTCTGGGAATAGGAACTGCAGTAAATACAGTTACATTGAGCCCGGAAATGGCAGGTACTTCCGTCACCATAAAAGTTCTTGAACCGATACAATAATTTTTTTACAAGTACATTTAATAAATGCTGTTTCAGAAATGGGACAGCATTTTTTTTAGCAAACTTTTTATATTCACTATTTGGTGATATTTAATATTATGTTAAATAGTGATTTTGAGATAATTAGCAAGAGGCAATTGATTAGTAAAATATAATGATTATCTTTGCCCAAACAAATGATATAATTGAAAAAGAAACTAACAAACTTTAGCTGTGCTAAAAAATATCCAAACCTTAACAAGTGTTTTGGATGTTTTTGTGGTTTATTGTTTTTATTATTTTTTTCTTTTAATAGTTTATTAAATGCACAAGTAGGCATTGGGAATACTGCTCAATCGGCAATTATTCTTAAAAACGGAGCTGCGATTTATTCTACAGATGCTAACTTTAATAGGCAAATAAATTCAGACAAAATTTCTTTAAAAAACACAGAAGTTTTCTATGAAAGTGAGAATGGTGATGAAGTAATATTGGTAGCTGCTTCAGAAAAAAGTATTGAATCCGAAAAAAAAGATCTCAAAACTCAGGTAAAAATTGCTGAAAACAACAAGAAAAAAGAAGAGCTAAAAAAGCTTGAAAAGCAGGTATCTGATTATGAATTTCAAAAAGGAAAATTCGAATCAGAGAAAATAAAAACTTTTCCGTCTTCTGAAGAATTCATTTCATCTACTCACGTCAACACAGACTATGTTGTTCCGAGCTACCAACAGCATAAATTATCTAAAATTTATAGTGCAGAAAATCAGTATATAATTAAACTGGCTTTAGATTTTTTATATCCTAAAGAATATACTTATTACAATAACACACCTTTAGATTTCTGTTTTTCTGAAGTCTTTTCTGTAAGGCCTCCGCCATTTTTTATATAATTTTTCTAATCAGGTAATTAAAAAGAGGATTATTTATTTATAATTTCTCTTGTAAAGGCCTGAAATGTTGAATTCTTATATAAAAAAAAATTAAAATGAAAAAAAATATATTCAAGTATGTCCTTGTGCCTGCAATGATTTTGTGTGCATTTGGAATTAACTTTTTTAAAGCTCAGAATTGGACGACAGTCTGGACTGAGAATTTCAACGGACTCCCTTACAGTTCGTCTTACAATAACGGTGTTACAGGATATTGGAATAATAGCGTCAACCCACCACAAAATAGTCAGATTAACGGAACTTTTGAGGCTACACCAGCTAACGGTATTGTAGCAGGAACTACGCAGGTGCCATCTGATGCATCAGGTGGTAGGTTTCTTATGTTTTGGACACAAGGTGGGGTCGCTATACCAGCTTCAGAAAATGTGTTTTTCAAAAAAACGATGACTGTAGTGCCTGGGAAAACATATAGAATAAATTACCGTTTTGCAACATTAGGAGCTGTTCCTGCTACGGCAACAAATAGAGCAAACACCACATTTAAGGTTTCACCACAAGGCAATACGACATCATTTTATACCTCGGGAATGGTTGTTGCAGATGTGAATGCGTGGAAAAATGTTCAGTATGAATTTACTGTTCCTTCGTCAGTTACATCAATAGATATGACTTGGGAAAATACCACAAAATCTACCACAGGAAATGATTTTGCAATGGATGATTTGGTATTACAGGAAGCTGTTGATAGTGATGGGGATGGTATTCCTGATTATATAGATGATGACGATGACAACGATGGTATTTTAGATACTGCTGAATGTGGTGGGGGTGCAATTTACAACTATTCCGGATTTGGGATCAGAACGATATCTGCTACTCAGGCTAATTTGATAGGTTTAACAGGCAATACTTATACTCCTACGACTATAGCAACAAATATTATCCCTGGTAATGATGCCAATCACATGACAACAGATGCTTCGAGAAACAGAGTGTTATTTGCAAATAATATAGGGCAAGGAAGTCTTTTTGCCTATCAGTTTTCAACCAATACCGTTGTAAATGTAGGTTCAGGATTTTTATCAAGTTTGGGTGATGCTTCAGGAGGGGCCGCAATGTATAACAATGATTATTTTATTTACGATGACACAGGAACAACAAGTCAGGGATTATGGCGAGTAACGTTTAATGCAAGCGGAAATGCGAGTACCCTTACCAAAGTTGTTGACCCTATTTCTGGAATAGATTTAGGAGATATTGCGATCAATTCTTCAGGGATGGTTTATCTTATAGCCAGTACAGGTGCTCTGTACAAACTTGACTTAAGCAGTTTAAACTTAAGCATAACTACTCCTTCATCAGCTTGGATTTCTGTTGGAACAACAGGATCAGCATCAGGAACGCAATTGTTTTTTGGTGCTAATGGAGATTTGATAGGGAGCAACAATGGGAATTTAATACGAATAGATCCAAATAATGCAGCTAATTTAGGGACAATATCTACCCTGACTTCTGGATATAGTTGGGGCGATATTTCGGAAGCACCATCGGTTGGGTTCAGCTGTGGTACTGATACTGATAGTGACGGAATTCCCAATAATTTAGACTTAGATTCAGACGGTGATGGCTGTCCGGATGCCAGAGAAGGTGCGGGAAATTTCAACCCTACAGCAACTGCATCAGGAACAATTGCTTCCCAAACTCCCAATATCAACTTTGGAACTGCGGTGAGTGCAACTACAGGTGTGCCAACTGCAGTAGGAGCGGGTCAGCCTGTTGGGCAATCTCAGGATGCATCGAAAAACGACTGTCTGGATTCTGATGGCGATAATCTTCCTGATTGGCAAGATTTAGATGATGATAATGATGGGATTTTAGATACGGTAGAATGTACTCCAACTTATTTAGTGCGACCAGTTACTACATCTTCGGTAACAGCAAATAAACCTATAACTGTTGGTAATGCTCAGCAGATAGCTGATGGAGAGGGTGCTGGGCTATCAGGTGCAGGTCCTTTTCCTAATTGGTATACCAATGTGGCAAACCTTCCCATATCTTTCAGTATGAATATGCAATCTTCCTCTACAATTGATCATATTAAACTATATGGTCCGTGGGGATTCAATGAATGGATTGGGAATTTTACAATTGAATTGTATAATGCGAGTAATACGCTTTTGGGAACTGAGAATTTTGCAGCTCCGGATCAATATACAGGAACTCCTATGTTTAGTTTTACAAAAGAATATACAAATGTGACAAGTGTTCGGTTCACTATTGTTTCCAGCCAGGGTTACAGTACCGTAACGCCACCTCGAGCTTCTCTGAATGAGATTGTATTTTTAGATCTACAGCCACTGACTTGTGATACAGATAACGATGGTATCCCTAATCATTTAGATTTAGATTCAGACGGTGATGGCTGTCCGGATGCCATAGAAGGTGCAGGGAATTTCAACCCTACAACAATTGCATCAGGACCAATTGCTTCCCAAACTCCCAATATCAACTTTGGAACTGCGGTGGATATAAGTACAGGTGTTCCTACAGCAGTAGGTGCGGGTCAGTCTGTTGGCCAATCTCAAGATGCATCGAAAAACGACTGTCTAGATTCTGATGATGATGGTGTTCCTAATTGGCGGGATTTGGATGATGACAATGATGGAATTTTGGACACTTCAGAAGAATGTATCGGATTTAGGGCTCAAAATTCTACTGGAACTTGGAATGGGGATACTGTATCTAATCTAACAGCTATTTTTACAGGAACTTCTCCTCAAACAAATGTTCAAAGTTTAAGTGATTCTCAAGTTAATTATTACATTAATCAAAATGGAGGTCAGCAAAGAGTATCGAAATCTGATAATGTGAGTTTTTCGTTTTCATTTTCAACACCTGTTAAAGCCTCAGAAATAGCATTTTATATAGAAGATTTAGACCCGTCAATTGCTGCAGGAAGCCCTACGGCGCAATATACTTTTTTAATTAATGGTGCGCCTTCTACTTCTTTTGCATCTATGAATATTGGGGGGGCTAGTCCTTATCTTGTTTATAACGCTGCAACAGGTTCAATAAGCCTTTCAAATTCTAGTAATGATCATAGAATTTTATTGAAAGGTATAGGAAACCAATTAGTTTCTTCAATTACTATGACAAGTACTGGCGTAGGATCTGGTGATGCTGTTGCGTATTCGCTATTTGCAAAGAAATCTTGTGATACAGACAATGATAGTATTCCTAATTATTTAGATCTTGATTCCGATAACGACGGTTGTTTAGATGCGATGGAAGGAGATGAGAATGTTACTGTGAATATGTTGGTTAATGCAGCATCGGGTCTTAGTGTGGGAACAGGTTCATCAGCATCCAATCAGAATTTGTGTACTTCCGGAACATGCGTGAACGCTAATGGTGTTCCTACCCAAGTGAATTCCGGAGGAGCGGCCGATATCGGAGGAGATGTTGGTCAGGGAATCGGAGATTCGCAAAACGCATTGATAAGTTCAGGATGTTATTGTTATAAACCTGAAGTAGTGGTTGCGGGAAATCCGAACCCTGTAAAACACGGAATCACTGCGCTTAACAGGGCAAATTCTGGTACTTCAGATTGGCCGATTGTGAGACAGAGTGCATGGACGGTTTTAGAATCTAAAACCAAAGGTTTTGTTCTCAACCGTATGGCATTTGTAGATGAAGATTCTAACACAGCTACACCAACCACGCCACCATTGGCTTCCATTCCTGCTGCGAATTATGTAGAGGGAATGATGGTTTACGATACCGTAGCAAAGTGTTTGAAAATCTACAATGGTACAATCTGGAGCTGTTTCAGTACACAGACTTGTCCGGATTAATTCAATTAAGATTTTAATTAAGTTTAAATTTTAAAAAAAATGAAAAATATATTAAAAATAGCATTTCTCTTCATTACTGCTTCTGCCTCTGCACAGGTGGCAATCGGGAAATCATCACTCACTATCTTGCCTTCACCGGCTCCGGCAGGAACTCCTAATCCTTCAATTTCTCTGGAATTTGGGGATTATATAGTCAATCAGGGAAAAGGTTTTGTATTACCTTGGACGACTGCTGCGATGGATAAAGCTGCTGCTGTGGAAGGGACAGTCATCTACGATACCACAGATTTTATCGTGAAGTACAAAAACGGAACTTCGGCAACAAGCTGGGTGGCTCTCACGAAAAACGAAAGCGCTCCTGCACCGATTAACACTACCCAAGGTGTGGCAGACACGACACTTCAAGACACTTTCAACGGCGTTGCTTTAGTAGATAATCCTACAGCCAAAACAAGCATTGGAACACCGACTTCGGTGCCGGGAATTTTGGTTTTGGAAGACGTTAACAAAGCAATGATTCTCCCAAAAGTGCCAAGCCCGCACCTGAATATCACAAATCCTGAACCTGGAACGATGGTTTATGATACGGTAAAACAGCAATTGGCAGTTTTTAATGGTAAAGTTTGGTCTTTTTGGAAACCATAGATTTACAATAAAATAAGTATGTATTTTAAGTTGCTTCGTAATGGAGCAACTTTTTTTGTTTAAAAATAATTTCACGTAATAATGAAATAAAAGTCGGAATTTGTCGATGATGTGTATCTATTTTACGGATTGTTTTTTCATAATTGTATTTTTTTTAAAATTAAAATTGTGGATAATGTATAGTTGGTATCCATATTCGGGGATTCGTGTTTAATGTGTTTTATTTATATGGTTTTCTTGTGTAATTCTTATCAACAATGCTTTTAGGTTGATAGCGTCCATTGTTTATAGATTTTATTAATTAATCAGAAAATGAGTGTAAGTGTAAAACATTGGAATTTTTTTAAAAATTTTAAGTGTAAAATATCAATTTTTAAATGCGTTGCTGTTGAAAAAATGCGTTTAAAAATTTAATGATATTGTTTTTATACGCTATTCTGATATAATGCTATATCATATGATTTGTTGATATTCATTTAATACAATATTTGTTGATTTATTGCTTACTTTTGCATTTGTAAACTAATATCCTTGCAGAAAACTTTATTATATAACAATACGGTTGCGAAAAATTTGAACTTTATTAAAAGTTTGAATTGTTTTCCAGCGTTATTGTTGATATTGTTATTTTCTTTATCAAATCATGTTTACGCCCAAGAAGCAAATTCTCAGCAACAAATTGCGCCAACGACCATTGTTTTAAAAGATGGTGCAAATTTGTACTCATCAGATGATAATTTTAATAAGCAGATTCTCAGCAATAAAATTATTCTGAAAAACTCTAATGTTTCTTATCAGGAAAATGGAGGCAAAGAACATCTTCTCAAGTTAATTGGCAAACAATCTCAAAAGGAAGAAAAGAAAGATCTTAAGAATCAGTTAAAAATAGCTGAAAATAAAAGACAAAAAGAAGCTTTACAAAAAGTAAAAAAAGAAATAGAAAAATTTGAAAAAAGGGTTCAGATTTTTGTTAAGCATGACTTCAATGGTGCTCCGTCTCCTGATCAGTTTTTTTCTTCAAGCTCAATCGCAAAAAACTATGTAATACCTAGTCAAAGCACTCACGATTTTTCTAAATTCTATATTTCGGCAGACGCTTATGTAATTACTCAGGCTTTAGACTTTTTACATTCTCAAAAATACACCTACTATAATAACAAATCTCTAGATTTTTGTTTCTCTGAGGTCTTTTCTGTGAGACCGCCACCGGTATTAGTTTATTAACATAAATTAAATTTTTTATTAACAAACTTCTCATTTACATAAATGAGAAAGCTAATACATTTTATATGAATTTCAATTTTAAATATTTTAGAAAACACTTATTTGTTTTATTATTTTTTATATCCTGTCATTCTTTTGCACAGACGATTTCTCCTACAAATGGATTGCAGGCTGGAAATGGTGCTGTTCCGTGTTCCGATTGTGTGCCAAATGGTTGGAATGATAATGGAGGTACGCCCGATATTTCAAATAGAACTATTGCAGCGACAACAGGAACAAGCGGCGGTGGTGCAAACTGGACGAGTACAACTAGTAGTACCGATGATTTGACATTGCCTTTTCCTCCTAATTCACATACAACATGGTTGTCTTTAAGAGATTTGGGAGCTGCAGGTACAGAAGAGTCTGTTAATACGACGATTGGTGGATTAACGGTTGGTAGAACTTATGAAGTGGTTGTCTACTCATTAACAGCTGTTACCCGTAACAATGGGAACGGTGGAAAATATGCTGGTACTTATAATGATCAGTTTTTTGTTGATGTAGCAGGTCAGACTTTAACAGCAGGAAATTTAACCCAAAATACTTGGGCTACTTCTAGATTGCGGTTTACCGCTACCCAAGCTTCTCAGTTGATGGTTGTAAGACCAGGAAGTAATGCTGGTACTGGTGGTAATAATGCATATGAGACGGTGCAGGTTTCTGTAACGGTAAATGCGATCAACGCTGTACCAATTGCTGTTGCAGATAATGTTACAACAAATCAGAATACTCCAGTTACAATTAATGTATTCACAAATGACAGTGATCCTGACGGATCTGTAGTTGCCAATACGGTGAGATTTGCTAATAATCAAACCTCTGTTGTGGTGCCTAATCAAGGTACTTGGTCTGTAGATACCACTACAGGTGTTGTGACATTTACTCCTTTGTCTTCTTTCATAGGCACAGCTACAATTCCTTATACAATTAAAGATAATTTTGTTCTTGATGGCGTAAGTAATCCTTCAACTTCACAACCAGCAAATATAAGTGTAACGGTTGTTAGTGCATTTGGATGTACCAATGCGTTGTATCTTGCGCAGTTTAGTACTTTGTATTCTGTTAATACATCAAGTAATCCATTTACTTATCCTCCTGTTGGAAATGCTTCA